>DNCF01000161.1 GCA_003484545.1 Massilia sp.
CTTGCGGTCGGCCAGGCGCCCGCCCCAGATATTGCCGGCGGCGACAGACACGCCGTAGACCAGCATCACCAGCCCGACGCTCGAGGCGGCGAAGCCGGCGACGTCCTGCAGGATCGGGGCGAGGTAGGTGAAGGCGACGAAGGAGCCGCCATAGCCGAGCGTGGTGATGGCGTACACCAGCAGCAGGCGCGGTTTCTTCAGCACCGCGAACTGGGCCGCGAGGCTGGCCGGCTTGGCGCCGCCGATGTTGCTGGGGACCAGGATCGCGCTGCCGATCATGGCGATCACGCCGAGCAGGGCCACCGCCAGGAAGGTCGACTGCCAGCCGAACTGCTGGCCGATCCAGGTGCCGAGCGGCACGCCGGTCACCAGCGCGACGGTCAATCCCGTGAACATCAGGGCGATGGCGCGCGCGGCTTTTTCCTTCGGCACCAGGCTGGTGGCGATGGTCGAGCCGATCGAGAAGAAGACGCCGTGCGCCAGGCCGGTCAGCACACGCGCCGCCATCAGGGCCGCGTAGCCGGGAGCGACGGAAGCAACGAGGTTGCCGGCCGTGAACAGCAGCATCAGGCCGATCAGCAGGCGCTTGCGCGGCACGCGCGCGGTGAGGGCGGTCAGCACCGGCGCGCCGACCGCGACGCCGAGCGCGTATAGGCTGACCAGCAGGCCGGCCGAAGGTAATGACACGCCGAGGCTGGCGGCGACGTCGGGAATCAGTCCGACGATCACGAATTCCGTCGTCCCGATGGCGAAGGCGCTCAAGGTGAGCGCCCAAAGTGCGAGTGGCATGTTGTTCTCCTGTAGCCGAATGTGTAAAGCAAGGGCTGCAGTGTGATGGATTCACGCCGCGCGAAAAATCCTTTGCCGTACAATAGACTTTTGACTGGGAGTCACGAATGATCGATGTAGAGGCCTTGATTGCATTCTCCGCCGTCATGGATGCGGGATCGTTCACCAAGGCCGCCGAGCGGCTGGGGCAGACGCCGTCCGGCGTCTCGCGCACCATCGCGCGCCTGGAAGACCACCTAGGCCTGACCCTCCTGCACCGCACCACGCGCCGCCTGCAGCTCACCGACGAGGGAGCCTGGCTGCTGGAACGCGCCCGCGCCTTGCTGGCCGACCTGGCCAACACCGAGGCGGAAGCAGCCGCGCGCCGTTCCCAGCCCTCGGGCCTGGTGCGGGTGAACGCGGCCACGCCGGCATTCGATCACCTGCTCGCGCCCCTGGTGCCGGCCTTTCTCGATGCTTATCCGCTGGTGCAGCTGGAGCTGACCAGCGGCGAGACCGTGGTCGACCTGATCGAGGAGCGGGCGGACGTGGCGATCCGCATCGGCCAGTTGCCCGATTCGACGCTGAACGCGCGCCGCCTGGGCAGCAGCCGCATCCGCGTGCTGGCCGCGCCATCCTACCTGGAACGCCACGGGACGCCGGCCAGCGTGGCCGAGCTGGCGCGCCATCGGCTGCTGGGCTTTTCGGCGCCGGCCTCGCTGAACACCTGGCCGCTGCTGCACGAAGGCGCCGAGGGCTACACGATCGCGCCGGCCGTCACCGCCTCGAGCGGTGAGACGGTGCGCCACCTGGCCCTGAACGGCGCCGGCATCGCCTCGCTGTCGGATTTCATGACCCGTGCCGACGTCGCCGCGGGACGCCTGGTGCCGGTGCTGGCGGAGGCCGCGCTACCGTGGTCGCAGCCGGTGTGGGCGGTGTTCTACAAGCAGGGCGCGCTGGCGCCACGGGTGGCGGCGCTGGTCGAGTTCCTGGCGCGCGAGCTGGCACAGGTGCTGGACGAGTAAGAGGGCTTGAAAAACTTCTTGCTTGTTCTAAGAGCAACGACGCCGTACACTCAGGCATCCAAACGTCTGCAATCGGCCAGGAGCGGTCATAGGCTCGTTAGGTGAAGCGATGAAAAGATACGAAACTGTTGAGGATGCGCGCTCGATAGCCGAGCAGGTTTTGGCTGGCTCGATAGGCCCGAACGCGGGGTGTGCGCTAATCGCATCAATAGCTGGAAAACTGAGCTATCCACCTGCGCTCGAACCGTTTGTAGCGATCGCCCACGATCAGGAAGGGCACGATGCGTTCGGGATCACTGCGGAAAACTGCATGGACGACATCGTTCACGCCTGTCGGCACTTGATAGCGAGCCAAACCTAGGAGCGCGTACGTCCGCTTCGGATCGATTGCGGACGTTACAAAAGCTAGGTAACCGGCCAAAGGCGGCCCTCTGACAATCGACTACCTGATTAACTTGGTAGCTTCGAGATCCCAGATGAACCTTTCCGAGTATGAGCGCGAGACGTTGATTGGCCCGGCGCTGACAGGTGTCGTTGTCGGCATCTTTTGCGCAGTTTGCGCTGTCGCGTTGAATAGCGAGTACGAGGCAGCGGCCTTGTCAGACTGGCCGACAATATGCAATACGATACTGAGCTTTCTCGCGGGCATTCTCGTAGCGTTTGTCCCTTTCGGTTTGGCACCTGTTCTGATCGGACGTCTCAGATCCACTCCGCCGTCGATCGCCGAAAGGCGGGCGGACCGGCGTCGATGATCCTGCGGCCCTGACGAGCATCCTGTTTGTTCCCGGGACCGATCACCTTGGGCCTACCTGCCGCGCCTGTTTGGCGCAGCGCAGCACAGCCGTTGGTTGCACGAACTTCACGACCCAGCTAGGCTCAATAAAGCAGTACCAGAACCCGCCGCAGCGGTCACCCATCCTGAAAGGAAAGCACCATGAATTCGGAAGTCAAGCCGGTCGAAGAGGGCATGCACACCATCACCCCGCACCTGGTCTGTGCGAACTGCCGCGAGGCCATCGAGTTCTATAAAAAGGCCTTCGGGGCCGAGGAAGTCATGGCGATGCCCATGCCCGACGGGAAGATCGGCCACGCCATGCTGCGCATCGGCGACTCGCCCCTGTTCCTGGCCGACGAGTTTCCCGACTATGGTTCGTTCGGTCCGCTCGCCTTGAAGGGGTCGCCGGTCACGATTCACCTGTCGGTGCCGAACGTCGATGCCTTATGGGAAAAAGCGGTCGCGGCCGGCGCCAAGGTGCGCATGCAATTGGCCGACCAGTTCTGGGGTGACCGCTACGGCCAGCTCGACGATCCCTTCGGGCACCGCTGGTCGCTGGCCCAGCACATCCGCGACGTCTCGCCCGAGGAGATGGAGGAGGCGATGAAGCGCGAGTGCGCCTGAGGATAGTTCAAACCCCAGGGAAGGGGCCGATACGGGTCTGCGCCGGTTGAGCGGTGCAGACCTGGCGGGCCCGCGTGCAGCGGGCGGCGTTCCTGCGCATTCCGCCCGCCGCCAGCCTCAGACCGGCGCCGCGCTCAGGTGCTGGTAGAGGATGGTGCTGCCGATGATGATCAGGACCACGCCGCCGGCCAGCTCCGCGCGCTTGCCCGCCAGCGCGCCCAGGCCGCGGCCCAGCATCACGCCCAGTGTCACCATGAGGAAGGTGGCGAAGCCGATCGCGGCCGAGACGACCAGGATGTCCGCATCCACGAAGGCCAGTCCGGCGCCGACGATCAGCGCGTCGATGCTGGTGGCGACGCTGGTGATTGCCAGGCGCAGGAAGGAGTGGCTCGAGGGCTTTTCTTCCACGGCATCGGGTGCGCTCAGGCCTTCGCGGATCATGCGCAGGCCGAGCACGGCCAGCAGCACGAAGGCGATCCAGTGGTCCCAGGCTTGCACATAGGGCGCGGCGGCCTGGCCGAGCGCCCAGCCGAGCAGGGGCGTCAGGCCCTCGATCACGCCGAAGATCAGGCCGGTACGCAGGGCCTCGCGCAACTGCGGACGTTGCAATGCGGCGCCCTTGCCGACGGCGGCGGCGAAAGCATCGGTGGACATGGCGAAGGCGAGGGAGGCGGTTGCTGCAAGATTCATCGGGGTCTCGTTGCCGGGCGAACACAAAGGCAAGCCCGCGCGGCCCGGACAACGCACGCGGTCTTGCCAAAGGTCTTGCCAACCGAACGATGCGCAATCCGGACAGGCGGTTCCGGAGACGGCGTCGGCTGCCCGTACCACGGCGACTGATGTTGACTGGCCGAGTATGTTGATACGGGAACTTCCTGGAAGGAAGCAGGCTACTCCCCAATGGGTGCCGGCATTATAACCGAAGGGGCGCTGCCTCTCAGCAATAAATATGTGAGCATTTGCACAAGAACGCCGGGCCACGTAGACTGTGTTGCGCACCGCGCGGCGCACACCGTCGCGGCGGCGGAACCACATTCACCCGCCGGCCGCGCGCCGGCCAGCCCAGGGAGGCCAGCTTGGATACCATCGATCACGACAGCGGCATGCACGACATCGAGATTGTCGTCGTGCCGCCCACGCACGACCTCGGCGACGGCTTCAAGGTGCGGCGCGCGCTGCCCAGCCGCCAGCGCCGCATGGTCGGCCCCTTCGTCTTCCTCGACCAGATGGGGCCGCACGTGTTCCAGCCCGGCCAGGGCCTGGACGTGCGGCCGCACCCGCATGTCTGCCTGGCCACCGTCACCTACCTGTTCAGCGGCGAGATCCTGCACCGCGACAGCCTGGGCAGCGTACAGCCGATCAAGCCGGGCGAAGTCAACTGGATGACGGCCGGACGCGGCATCGTCCATTCCGAGCGTACCGCCAGCGAACGCCGCAGCCAGGGTTCCGACCTGTTCGGCCTGCAATGCTGGGTTGCGCTGCCGCGCGCGATCGAGGAAAGCGACCCCGACTTCGCCCACATCGACGCCGCCGACCTGCCCTTTATCGAGGATGGCGGCGTCAGCGCGCGCATCGTGGCCGGCAGCTACTGGGGCAAGAAGGCGCCGGTGCCGACCCACTCGGACATGTTCTACGTCGACCTGAACCTGCAGGCCGGCGCGCGCATCGCGATGCCGGCGGAATACCACGAACAGGCCCTGTACATCGTCGAAGGCCGGCTCGACCTGGGCCGCGACGGCGTGTTCGAGGCCGGGCAGCTGGTCGTGCTCAAGCCGAAGACCGAGGTGATCCTGTCCGCGCCCGGTCCCGGACCGACCCGCGCCATGCTGCTCGGCGGCGAACCGATGGACGGTCCGCGCTACCTGTCCTGGAACTTCGTCGCCAGCTCGGAAGACCGGATCGAGCAGGCGCGCCAGGACTGGCGCAACGGCGCCTTCCCGCAGGTGCCGGGCGAAACCGAATTCATCCCGCTGCCGGAGACGCCGGGGCGCCCGGTCCGCTATCCGTGAGTGCGGGACGCGTGCGCCGGCGCTGCGGCAAGTCGTGGCTAAATGAATAATAAATTTCCATAAGGGAACATACAATTGGAATATCGTGTCAATACCGGCCATGCCCTGGCTGGCCACGCCGCCGGGAGCCGTGCATGACGACTGCCGACGTCCAGCGCATCGCCGCTTTCTCCGATGGCAACGAAGGCGGCAACCCGGCCGGCGTATGGATCGGCGCCGCCCATCCGCCCGAAGCCGAGATGCAGCGCATCGCCCACGAGATCGGCTATTCCGAGACCGCCTTTGCCGCACCGCTGGAGGAGGGCGGGGTGGAAGGCTATCGGGTACGTTATTTTTCGCCCGAAGCCGAGGTGCCGTTCTGCGGCCACGCGACCATCGCCCTCGGCGCCGCGCTGGCGGCCAGCCGGGGCGACGGCGTATTCCCATTGACCCTGAACGGCGCGCGTATCACGGTCGAGGGCAGGCGCGGCGGCGGTGAAGGTGCGCAACTGGTATCGGCGGCTTTGCAAGATCGGAAGAGC
>DNCF01000369.1 GCA_003484545.1 Massilia sp.
GATCTCGCAGGCCTGGTCGCGCTCGAGGTGAACCAGGATGGTGGCGATGATCTGCGGGTGTTCGTTGCGGATCAGTTCCGAGACCGACTGCGCGTCCATCCACTTCAGGCTCTCGATGCCCGAGGCGTCCTTGCCGCCCAGGATGCGGTTCAGCAGCACGGCGGCCTTGTCGTCGCCCAGCGCCTTGGTCAGCACCTCGCGGATGTACTCGTCCGAATCGAGGCCGACCGTCGAGTGGGCGTCGGCCTCGTCGCGGAAGGCTTCGAGCACGTTCACCACCTGCTCGTGCTGCACCGACTTCATCGCGGCCATGGCGGCGCCCAGCTTCAGCACTTCGCGCGGGCCGAGGAACTTCATCACCTCGGCCGCTTCTTCCTCGCCCAGGGCCAGCATCAGGATTGCCGCCTTGGTGATACCTTCCTTGTCCTTGTCGCTCATTCCGAACCCACCCATGCCTTGATCACGTTTGCCACGATGCGCGGATCGTCACGCGCCATTTCCTTTGCCAGCGCCAGGTTGGCGCGGTAACTGCGCTCCCGTGGCGCTTCTTCCTGTTCCTCGTCGATCGGCTGGCCATCTTCGCCCAGCTTGACGACGGCGTCGGGATCTTCCTCGGCTTCTTCCTCTTTCTCTTCTTCCGGCATCGCGACCGCCTCGTCGAACTTGTGCATCACCGGGCGCAGCAGCGGACGCAGGATGCGGAAGTAGAGGAAGGCGATGATCGCGGCGATCAGGAGGTACTTGCCCACTTCCATCGCCAGCGGCAGGTTGGCCGGGTCCTTGTACCAGTCCGGGCCGGCGTCGTCCGGCCGGTCGACGCCGTCGAAGGGGGCGTTCGCCACGCTCATGGTGTCGCCGCGCGCCTGCGAGTAGCCCATCGCCTGCTTGACCAGCTCGTTGATCTGGGCCACCTCGGCCGCCGCCAGCGGCTTGACCGTCACCTTGCCGGTGTTCGGGTCGACCGAGCGGCGGTAGTTCACCACCACGCCGACCGTCAGGCGCTTGATGCCGCCCATCGGGCGCTGCTCGTAGCGGATGGTCTTGTCGACTTCGTAATTCGTGGTCGCGTCCTTGCGGGTCGGGCCGGTTTGTTGTGCCGTGCCGGGTGCGCCGGGAGCGCCGCCATCCAGGGGAGCGGTTGCCACGCCCGGCGGCTGGTTCGACAGCGCGCCCGGGATGCCGTTGGCGTTGCCGGTGGCCGGGCCGGTCTGCTCCGAGGTCTGCTGGCTGCGGATCGCCTGCGGCTCCGGCGGCGAATTCGGCTTGTACATCTCGGCGGCGGTGTCGACCTGGGCGAAATCGATCTCGGCGGTCGCCTCGGCGCGCACGTTGCCCTTGCCGACGATCGGGGTGATCAGCGACTCGACCTGCTTGATGATGTTCTGCTGCACCGTCTCGACGTACTTGAGCTGGGTGGCGTCGAGCTGCTTGTTCAGGCCGTTCTGCTTGGGCTGCTCGGACAGCAAATTGCCGTTCTGGTCGACCACGGTGACGTTACCGACGGTCAGCTCGGGAATGCTGGAGGCGACCAGGTGCACGATGGCGCTGACCTGGCCCGGGTCGAGGGCGCGGCCGGACTGCAGGTTCAGCAGGACCGAGGCGGTCGGTTTCTGCTGGTCGCGCACGAAGACCGAGGGCTTGGGCAGCGCCAGGTGCACGCGCGCCGCGGCCACCGAGCCGAGCGACTGGATCGAACGCGCCAGCTCGCCTTCCAGCGAGCGCTGGTAATTGACCTGCTCCAGGAACTGCGACACGCCCAGCTTCTGGTTTTCCATCAGCTCGAAGCCGACGTTGCCGCCTTTCGGCAGGCCCTGCGAAGCGAGCTTCAGGCGCAGGTCCGGCACCTGTTCGGCCGGCACCAGGATCGCGCTGCCGCCTTCGGAAAATTTATATTTGACGCCCATCTGGTCCAGCGCCGCGGTGATCGCGCCGCCGTCCTTGTCGCTGTAGTTGGCGTACAGGACGCGGTAGTCGGGCGACTGGTTCCACAGCCAGACCGCCACGATCAGCGCCAGTGCCGCCGCCACGCCGCCGCCGATGAGCACTTTCTTGCCCATCGGGGTCTTCAGGAAGGGTTGCGGCTGTTCTGGGGTGTCGAGCAGTTCGTCGGCGGTCGCGGCCATGTTGGTTGTCCAGGGTGGAAAAAAGGGATCAGGCAGGATTATGAAGCCGTAGGGCAACATTCAAACCCCGGAATAGGGGGCGGTTTCCCCTCTTGCTCACCGCAAATTATTGCTGTCGCGCTGGTAATCTGACAGCCTGACATCGCCCGGCCGCGTTTCGCGCGCGGGCACGCAACGGATTACAGGAGAACCCATGAGCATAGGCGGAATCGGCGGCATCGACAGCAGCCGCATCGAGGCGATGATGGCCCAGCTGAAGGCGGCCGCCACCAAGCCCGCCGCGCCGAACCTGGCGCCGGGCAGCCTTGGGGGCATCGGCAACCTCGGCAAGCTCGGCGACCTGGGCAAGGCGGCCGACGTCGGCGCCACCGAGGGCGCCTCGAAGGTCAGCTTCTCGGACGCATTGAAGAACTCGCTCCAGCAGGTCAGCAATTCGCAGAAGCACGCGGAAGAACTGGGCCAGAAATTCGCGATGGGCGACGACAGCGTCAGCCTGTCGGACACCATGATCGCGATGCAGAAGTCGAGCATCGCCTTCCAGGCCACCGTGCAGGTGCGCAACAAGCTGGTGTCGGCCTACCACGAGATCATGAACATGCAGGTCTGAGCGTTTTTTCGTAGGGTGGGCACGGCGTGCCCACCCTATGTTGCACCAATGAAAAAGGCCGCGCTTCCGGCAGGAAGACGCGGCCTTTGCATTTTCCGGGTCGTTGGCTCAGCCCAGCCCCGCCAGCTTGGCGTTGCGCTCGCGCTCGAGCCTGGTGATGTAGCGCTGCACCGCCGCCATGTTGGCGCGCGAGATGTCGACGAACATGCAGCCGATGCGGCGGCTGGTCTTGTTGTTGAGCATGGTGACGTCGAGGGCGTTGCGCACCTGCAGCGAGGTGGTGACGGTGCCGATCTCCGGCAGGTCGATGCGGCAGCCGGTGAAGGTCGAGCCGATGGTCGAGTTCAGCATCATCTTGCTGTCGAGCAGGGCGACGCCGCCGCAGCTGATGTCGGCCAGCGGGAAGCTGGCGCTGCCGCCACCCAGGTCGATCGGCAGCGGCACGAACGCCGGCACCGGATTGGTCACCGGCGTGGGCATGCGGTAGAACTCGCGCCGCTGCAGGCGGATCAGCGAATCGGGGATCTGGGCGGCCAGCGCCGCCGTGCCTTCGAACTCGAGCTCCTGCAGGCCGCCGGCGCGGAACAGGATGCGGATCTTGTCGAGGTAGGTCTCGCACATCACCTGGCCGACGCGCACGATGCGTTCGTTCTGCTCGCGGTTGATCGAGCGGTCGAGGACGAACAGGCCGCTGTCGGGATCGACTTCCAGGATCGAGGTGACGCAGACGTCGGCCTCGCCCTTGATCTTCATGCGGATCAGTTGTTTCTTTTCGCCGATCTGGCGCAGCAGCGCGACGATCTCCCTGCGCGACTGTACTTCGTAGTCGTGCCAGTTTTCCAGTTCTGCGTCATGGGTTGCTTGCATCTTGTTCCGCCGGTGGTGCAGGTGAGTCGATGAGGAGCGCGGTGTCGGGAGGGGCGGAAAGCGGCCCACCGTATTGTTGCGCTGACTCAATATGATAAAGCCAGGCCAACAGTTCCGCAATTGCGCGGTACAGGGCCGGCGGGATATGGCTGTCGAGGTCGATGTCCATCAGCAGCGACACCAGTTCCTTCGATTCGTGCACGAACACGCCCGCTTCGCGCGCCCGTTCGATGATCTGTTCGGCCACCAGGCCGCGGCCCTTGGCGACCACGGTCGGCGCCTTCGAGCCGGCCGCATAGGCGAGGGCGACGGCGCGCTGCCGGTGGAGGTGGGCGTCCTTGCCTGCGCCGTCGCTCATGCGTCCTCGCGGGCCTGGATGTGGAGGGCGGCCAGCTCGGCGCCGG
>DNCF01000237.1:0-232 GCA_003484545.1 Massilia sp.
GTGTGCGGTGCCCTGGGGCGCGGTGAGCGCGTGGGCTATCTGGTCGGTGTCGACGATCGACGCGCCGAGCGCGCCGAACATGTCGGCCACGGTCGTCTTGCCGCAGCCGATGCCGCCGGTCAGGCCGACCGAGAAGGAGGGGGGCGCGGTGTCCATCGGGGTTTCCATGACTATCCGGCGATATAAGCCTGGAAGGCGGCCGTGATGCGCTCGCCCCAGAGCAGGGCGATCA
>DNCF01000237.1:452-6691 GCA_003484545.1 Massilia sp.
CGCCCCAGAGCAGGGCGATCAGGCCGGCCGCCGCCAGGTAGGGACCGAAGGGAATCGGGTTGTCGCGCCCGCGCTTGGCGAACACGATCAGGCCGATGCCGACCAACGCGCCGACCACCGAGGACAGCAGGATGATGGTCGGCAGCATCGCCCAGCCGAGCCAGGCGCCCAGGGCGGCGAGCAGCTTGAAGTCGCCGTAGCCCATGCCTTCCTTGCCGGTGACGAGCTTGAACAGCCAGTAAACGGCCCACAGCACCAGGTAGCCGGCCGCCGCGCCGATCACGGCATCCTGCAGCGGCACGAAGGTGCCGTTGATGTTGATGAGCAGGCCGGCCCACAGCAGCGGGTAGGTCAGGTCGTCCGGCAGCAGCTTGGTGTCGTAGTCGATGAAGGTCATCGCGATCAGGAGGTAGGCGAACAGCAGCGTGCCCAGGCCGGCCAGGCCGGAACCGAAGGTCCAGACCAGCAGGCCGGAGATGAGCCCGGTGACCAGCTCGACGATCGGATAACGCGGGGAAATCGGCGCCTTGCACGAGCGGCACTTGCCTCCCAGGACCAGCCAGCTGACGACGGGGATGTTTTCCATGGCCGTGATCTGGTGGCCGCAGTGCGGGCAGCTTGATCGGGGCACCATCAGGTTGTAGCGGTCGGTATGCGGCAGCTCCTTGCCGCTCTCGTGCGCCACGTAGTTGTCCGACTCGCGCTGCATCATCTTTGGAATGCGGTGGATGACGACGTTCAGGAAACTGCCGATCAACAGGCCGAACAGGGCGGCGACGAGGGTGGGGCCGAGCGAGGCGGGGGCGGCGAAGAGAAGAGTTTCCAAAAGCGGGCTTCCGATAGTAAGAGAATGGTTCTCCAGAACAACCTATTCTAGGGGTTTTCCGGGTTTCTTGAAATGCGTCGTTCTGCCATGAAGACCATTGGAAAATCTACGCGAGATCAAGCCTTGATTTGACGTGGCGATTTGACAACTGGATGAGTATTGGTTGCAAAAATTTTTAATCAACCTGCATAGGGGACGCGTAGTATTGACAGGCCAGCCTTGCGGCCACTTCGGACTGGCTGGCGCGTTGTCGTTGTGACGAAGTCCGTTCGATTGCGGTACGTGTTTTCAAGCACCCGGGAGGCGGCATGGCGACTCAAGACGAAATCGACCCTGTCCTGGTGGAGCGCTTCGCGCACGGCAACGGCACCATTTTTGTCGGCGCCGGCATTTCGCTCGGCGCCCGCCTGCCATCCTGGAGCAAGCTGATGGCGCCTTTGCGGGCCGACCTCGGATCCGCCGTCAACCCCAACACCAGCTATCTCGATGTCGCCGAGCTGTACGAGGTCAAGCACAGCCGGTCGGTACTGGTTCAATACCTGAAGGAACGCCTTGGCGACGTCCGCTTCCAGTTGACCAGGACCCATGAACTGATCGTCGGCCTGCCGGTCCAGCGCATCTACACGACCAATTTCGACACCCTGCTCGAACAGGCCTCGCAGAAGCGGCAGATCAACCGCAACGTCATCTTCAACGCCTCCCAGGTCGGCTTTTCCGACACCTCGACACTCTCGATCGTGAAGTTGCACGGCGACCTCAGCGATCCTGAATCGATCGTCATCAGCGCGCGCGACTTCTACAGCTATTTCGGCAGGAACCCGGCGGTGGCCGACCTGTTGAAAGTGGAGCTGCAGACCCATACCGTCCTGTTCCTGGGCTACAGTTTCAGCGATCCGAACCTGGGCATGATTCTCGGCAACGCGGCGAACCAGTCCGGGTCGGTGCGTCCGCTGCTCTACAGCCTGCAGCTCAAACCCAGCGAACTGAGCGTGCGCGCCATGAATGCGCGCGGCGTGAAAGTGATCGCGCTCGATGTCGACGCGGGCACGGCGGATGCCGATTCCGCCGTCGAGGACTGGCTGCGGCGCTTCCGCCAGAGCCTGATCTCGTTCGAGCGCAGGAAGCACAGTTTCCCGGCTGGCGCGGCAAGCGAGCGCGAGCGTTCGCTGCCGGCCTACCGCAAGCATGCGGTGCGCCGCAATGGCATGCTCGAGCGGATCAAGACCGGGCTGTCGTCGGATTTCCGGGTCGTCATGGTGAAGGGCGCGGCGGGCATCGGCAAGACCCAGCTGGTGGCGGAGGCCGTGGCCGACTGCGTCCATCCGCCGGGCACCTACATGCTCGACGATGCCTTCGAACAGATCATCTGGATCCGCAGCACGGTCGACGCGGGGCCGGTCGGACACAGCCTGGAGCGGATTTTCGAAACCATCGCCGCCGGCGCGGACACGTCCCTCTACAACCTGCCCGACCGCGAACTGCGCAACAAGAAGAACCAGTCGCGCATCAATGCGCTGCTGCAGGAGCGCCGGCTCCTGATCGTGATCGAGGACTTCGAGGATCCGGCCGGCGTTCCCGGTTGTCCCTACCAGGTCGCCGGCAAGGCCGCCGGAGCGGCCACGCAGCGCCGGCCGGCCGAGGATTTCAGGGAAATCCGGGCCTGGCTGGAAAACGCCGGACCGTATGCCAACCCGAAGAGCCGCATTGTCGTCATCTCGCGCAGCGCCATCGTTGCCGGCTTCGTCGTCGAGGTATGCCGGCTGGACGAGGACGAGGCCCAGGAACTGCTGCGCGAACAGGCGCGCAGCCTGCTCCTCAGGCGCCATTGTCCGGAATTCGGCGAACAGTCGGCCAAGGAGCTGCTCAGGATCGCCGGCGGCAATCCGCAGGCGGTGAAGTGGGCGCTGTGCCTGTGCAACCGCGAGGGCGGGCACAAGCAGCTCGACCGCCTCGCCAGCCTGGCGGGTGAGGAAAGCGACGTCGTCTTCGACGCCCTCGTGGGCGAGATCATGCGCGCGCTCGACGCGGCGGGCCGGGAGGTGGTCATCGCCATGATGGTGTTCCCGAGCGAGGAATGGATCGCGGCGGAGCTGCTCCAGGCGGCCCTGAGCCGGCAGGTGCAGGGAAGCGGAGGGCGCAATGCGACGAGAAAGACCATGCTGGGATGCGTCAGGTTCGGCATGCTGGAGTACGACGCCTGCAAGGATGCCTACCTGATGCACCGTACCACCAGGGAAGTGCTGCAGCGTGGTGGCGTGACCGCCTTCGAACTGGACCAGGTGAAAACGCGCCTCGCGGCCTACCTGCTGCGCTTCCTGAAGAACGTGATCCGCAATCCCGACGTTCCCGAGGTGTACTGGAACGCGCTGGTCAGGGATGAAATGAGCAAGGTCGACCCCTGGTGGCCGACGATCGACGCCCTGGTTCGCTGGAGCGGCGAGTGCCGGCGTGCGGCGCGCTTCGCGCTGCTCCTCGTGCATTACATGGACAGCCGCTTCCTGAACAGCCAGCGCCTGGCCTGCATCGAGAGCGCGCTGCAGGCGAAAGCGCCCCTGAAGAGGCGCACGCGTGCGCTGCTGCACATCGACGCGCTGGCATGGACCTTCATCGAGGAAAACCGTCAGGCGGAAGCCAGGGCCCAGCTCGAGGAAGGCGAGAAGCTGCTCGAGAAAGAGGGTGACGAGGACCTGCACGCGCTGGCGGAAGCCTGGCGCGCACGCCTCGACATCGTCGACAGGCGAATCGGCGAGGCGCACCGCCACATCGCCGAAGCCATGGCGTATGCAAGGAAGCCCTTCTGCAAGGAACGGCCCTGGATCCTGGCGCGCGTGGAGATGATGGCCGGGGATGTCGCACTCATGGGCGGCAATGCGGAATCGGCGCGCGACCATTACCTCGCATCGGCCGGGCATGCCGACTTGTACGGCGGCGAAGGGGACGGCTACCAGACCAACCCGCGCATCGGACTTGCCTTGATGGAGATCCTCGACAAGGAGAAGCAGCCCGACAAGGAATCCATGAAAAGCGCCAGGCGTATCTTCGAGAAACTGGTCGAGAACAGCGATGTCGCCACCGGCCGCCTGTATGGCCAGTATGGCCTGGCCCTGATCGCGGCGCGCGAGAACGCCTCGCGCGAGGCCATCCGCCAGCTCGAGCAGATCATGCGCGAGATCCGCCGCCGCAGCAGCGGCAACGTGCTGCTCGGCCTGGCGGAGAAAAGCTACCAGCAGATTCTCGACGCCAGCCATGGCGGCTAGAGATCCCTGCATCAGCTCCTCGTAGCGGTCCACGCACACGGAGGCGATCATGTTCGATTCCGCAATCCTCGACACCGCCATCGGCGTCATCTTCGTGCTGATCCTGTTCAGCACCGTCTGCGCCGCCGTGCGCGAATCGATCGAAAGCATCCTCAAGACGCGCGCGTCCTACCTCGAGTACGGCATCCGCGAGCTGCTGGCCGACAAGGGCGCCGGCGGCCTGGTCGAGAAGCTCTATACCCATCCCCTGGTTGCCGGATTGTTCGCCGGCGACTACTGGCCGCCCACATCCGGCACCCGTTCGGTGTCCGACTGGAAGCGCCGCAACCTGCCTTCGTATATCCCGGCCAGGAACTTCGCGACGGCACTGATCGACCTCGCCGCACGGGGGCAGGTCGGCGCGCCCCCGCCAGCCGGGCCGCCCGGCAAGATCGACCTGGACGCGATCAGGAAGACGGTGTCGACCCTCCAGAACGACAGGGTGGAGCGCGTGCTGCTCAATGCGATCGACCTGGCCGAGGGCGACATCAACCAGGCCGTGGCGAACCTCGCCGCCTGGTTCGACAGCGGCATGGACCGCGTGTCCGGCTGGTACAAGCGGCTGAGCTCTCGGATCATCTTCGTCCTGGCCCTGGTGCTGGCGCTGATCCTGAACATCGACCTGCTCAGGATCAGCCGCGAGCTGTACGGCAATGACGAGCAGCGCGCAATGCTGGTCGCGTACGCGCAGAGCAGCGTGGCCGACCCGGAATTCGTCAAGAAGCGCCAGCAGGCCTTCCAGCACTTGCAGGACAAGGAATTTCCGGTCGGCTGGGACCAGGCCCAGCTCGACCGGCTGGCGCGGGTGACCGGACAGGCCGGCGACTACGCGCCAGGTACTTTCGTGGACATGCTGGTATGGATCGTGGGTTTCCTGTTCACGGCCTTTGCCGCAACCCTGGGCGCCCCCTTCTGGTTCGACGTCCTGAACAAGGTGATGGTCATCCGCGCAACGGTCAAGCCGCACGAAAAGAGCAAGGAAGAGCGTTCCCAGGACAACCACTGAGACGACAGTGACGGCCGGGGAATGAATACGAGGGGATCGATCGAGGGAGACGGAAATGGGACATCCTGATGTGGCGAAAATCCAGCAGGCGCTGGTCAATGCCGGGTTCTTCCCGGGCGTCGTGGACGGCGTCTGGGGCAGGCGCACCATCGACGCGGTGCGCGAGTTCCAGGAGAGCGAAGGGCTGCTGGTGGACGGTATCGTCGGACCACGGACGATGTCCCGGCTGTTCCGCGGCGACCTGCCGCGCCTGAGCGCGCCCCTGTTGCCGTGGATGGCGCAGGCCCAGGGCCTGCTCGGCACCAGGGAGGGCAGGGGCGCGGTCAACAATCCCGTCATCCTGGACTGGGCGGATGACCTCGACCTGCACTATCCGGGCGATAACATCGCCTGGTGCGGCCTGTTCGTGGCGCACTGCATGGGCGCTGCCATGCCGGAGGAGATCCTGCCGAACAATCCGCTCGGCGCCCGCGAATGGATGAAGTTCGGCGATCCCACGTCGCCGCGCTACGGCGCCGTCATGGTGTTCTGGCGCGAGAAGCGGGAGGGCTGGAAGGGCCACGTGGGCTTCTACACCGGCGAGTCGAGCGATGCCTACCGTATCCTCGGCGGCAACCAGAGCGACAGCGTCTCCCAGGCCTGGATCGCCAAGGAGCGCCTGCTGAAAGCCCGCTGGCCGCGCACCGCGGTCTCGCTCGGCGGCGGGGCGGCGATCGTCGAGCTCGAACGGACCGGGGAGCTGTCGACCGCGGAGGCCTGAGTCTTCCGCTGCGGATCATCGTGCCGGTGGTGGCGCTTTCCGGTGGCGGCGCTCAGCGGCGGCGTGCGGCAAGCGCCGGCGCCGCACGCGCATGCGCGTCGCCCTATAGAATGGTCGGGGCACAGTACATCACCGGAACACCGACATGAAAATATCCCAACGCGCCCAGGCCATCGATCCCTTCTTCGCCATGGAATTCGGCAAGCATGCCGCCGCCCTGGAAGCGCAAGGCCACCACGTGATCAAGCTCAGCCTGGGCGAGCCCGACTTCGGTCCGCCGCCCGCCGTGCTGGAGGCGGCGCGCACGGCGGTCGACGGCGCCTTGCCTTATACCGGCGCGCTCGGCACCGC
>DNCF01000236.1 GCA_003484545.1 Massilia sp.
GTGGGAGAAGGGACGCGCCCCCCCCGCCGGGGGGCGGGGGGGGGGGAGGCGGCGGGGCCGGCGTCCATCCCCTCGATGGACTGCCCCGGCCCCGCCAGTTCGTGGAAGATGTCGTCGAGGTAGATGGCCAGTTCGTGCTCCCCGAGCTCGGCCGGGATCACGAGTTCGTCTTCCGGCACGCGCGTGCCGGCGGTGAGCCGGCAGGCCGTCCAGCGCCCCTGCTCGCGCCGAACCTCAAGGTGGAAACGTCCATAGATATTGAATCGCATGTCCTGCCCTATCGCTCAGTTGCTCCCCGTCTTCGACTGCGTCGGCAAGCTTGTGCCCACCTTCCAGGTCCGCGACAAGGCCTGCGCCTCCTCGATCTGCTCCTGGGTCATGGTCTTCGCGATCGCCGCGCGCTGGTTGACGGCGTTCTGGTGGCCGCTGGCGGCCGCCAGGTTGTACAGCATGTAGGCGATCACCGGGTCGGCCGGCACGCCCGCCACGTGGTAGCGGTACATCAGCCCGAGCGCATGCTGGGCTTCGGCATGGCCCTGCTCGGCCGCCTTGCGGAACCAGGTGACGGCATGCTTCTGGTCCTGGGGCACGGCGTTGCCGGTGTAGTACATGGCGCCGACCACGTACTGGGCGTCGGCCTTGCCCTGCCGGGCCGCCTTCAGGTGCCAGCCGAAGGCCTGCTTGTAGTCGCGCGCGACGCCGCGGCCCATGTAATACATCAGGCCCAGCAGGTGCTGGGCGTCGGGATTGCCGGCGCGCGCCAGCGGCGCGATCTCCTTCATCGCCTGCGCATAGTTGCGCGCGTTGTAGGCGCTTGCTCCCTCGGGAAAACCTGCATGCGCCTGGCCGAGCAGGCCGAGCGCAAGCAGTATCGCTACGGTATATTTTTTCATTGTCGTGCGTAGTACCGGTCTCTTTCGCCCACCCTTGTTCTGTTGCGGCGCGCATCCCCGGCGCCGCTTCGCTCTTTTTTCTTATTTCCAGCTCACCTTGCCCAGTCCGTCGACGCTGACCTTGCGGTTGAGCGGCTTGCCGTAGACTGTGACCGAGCCCATGCCGGACAGGTTCAGGTTCGCATTCTGCTGCGCCGTCACGGTCGCATTGCCCAGGCCCGACAGCTCCAGCGTCACGCTCTCGGCGGTGAACTGCTGGGCGTCCAGTCCGCCCAGTCCGGCCAGTTCGGCCTTGAGCCACTTGCTGCGCCCGGCCAGGGTCACGTAACCGGCGCCCTGCAGGTCGAGCTCGATGCCTTCGCTCTGCATGCCGGCCAGCTTCATGCTGCCGACGCCGCCGAGGCTGGCGCTGATCAGGCGGTAATTGGCGTTCACGTTCATCGATCCGGCGCCGTCCAGCGACAGGTCCAGCTCGTCGCCGGAAAAGCCCGTGATCTCGGTCGTGCCGACGCTTTCCGAACTCACCTCGCGCAGCTGCGGCAGCACCAGTTCGGCGCGCAGGGCGCTGGAGCGCTGCAGGCGCACGCCGCGCACTTCGGTGCCGATGTGGAGCGTGTCGCCGCTTTGCATCGTGGTCAGTTTCTCCAGCCAGCGCGGATCTCCACGCAGCACCAGCACCGCCGGGCTGCCCTGGCGGATGCGCAGGTCGACCAGGCCGTCGAGCTTGACGCGCACCACGCGGGCGTCGATGGCGCGGGTTTCCTCCGCCGTCTCGGGCGCGGCCGCCGCCAGGCGCACCAGTGCCAGCAGGCCGAACAGCGCGAGGGCGAACTTGAAAAACTTGTGCATGAACATACTCCGTATCCGTTCCAGTGTCTTCTTGTGTTGCCGCCCCGTCAATACAATGACATGCAGCCGCAACACTACCAGCAAGCCCCGCCCTGCTCCAGTAAAAATTTGTACTCAGGCAATCTGACGGAACTGACAATGACCTCACTATAGCTCCCTCTTCCAGCGGCCCGGCCCGGAATGCGACAGACCGCAGAATCCGCCGACAGGCCGCCGGATTGCCGCTGTTTTGCGTTCACATGCATACGTAAAAAATTACTTTTTGGCATGTCGTTGCGTTAAGATGAATTGCTCCGCGCTCGCAGGCGCGGCCGCTTTTTCGTCTCAGCCATTTATTGAGGTCATCAATGCGCATGCGCCAACTCCCCGTCCTGCTGGCCGGGCTCGGCTTGTCGATGTCCGCCCTCGCGGCGACGTCCGACAAGTGGGACCTGCCGGTCCATGTGAAGAAACTCGACAACGGCATGACCGTCGTCGTCTCCGAAGACCACAGCTCGCCCACCGTCGGCGTGTCGGTCGTCTACCACGTCGGCATGCGCCTCGAGCCGCGCAACCGCACCGGCTTCGCGCACCTGTTCGAACACCTAATGTTCCAGGGGACGCCAAACGCCCCCAAGGGCGTGTTCGATAAAACCATCACCGCCGGCGGCGGGCGCAACAACGGTTCGACCCGGCCCGACTTCACCAACTACATCGAGACCGCGCCGGTGTCGGCCCTGGAACCGATCCTGTGGCTGGAAGCGGACCGCATGAAGACGCTCGACTTCAACGAGAAGACGCTGAAGAACCAGCAGGACGTGGTCAAGGAAGAGATCCGCGTGAACGTGAAGAACCAGCCCTACGGCGGCTTCATGTGGATCGACATCAGCCAGCACGCCTTCCAGAAATGGGAAAACAACCACGACGGCTACGGCAGCTTCGAGGACCTCGAAGGCGCCAGCCTGGACGACGTGCGCGCCTTCCACCGCGACTACTACGGCCCGAACAACGCGGTGCTGGCGATCTCGGGCGACGTGACCCCGGCCCAGGGCTTCGCGCTGGCGCAGAAGTACTTCGGTTCCATCGCGGCCCGCCCGACGCCGAAGAGCGGCGACTTCTCCGAGCCGATGAACAAGGTCGAGAAGCGCATCGAGCAGACCGACGCGCTGGCCCAGGTGCCGGCGATCGCGGCGGCCTGGAAGATCCCGGAACGCGGCAGCCGCGACCAGGCGCCGATGGCCGTGCTGGC
>DNCF01000235.1 GCA_003484545.1 Massilia sp.
GGTCGGCGCCGGCGCCGTCGTCCAGCGCCAGGCCCAGCGCCTTGATGGCCTCGGCCATCTCGGGCGTGGCGCCGCGCACGGCGACCGCGTTCAGGCGGTATTTTTTCAGCAGGTCGACCAGCGCGCGCCAGTCGATATAGGCCGTCCCGGCGGCAATCGCGCCGACGTCGATGACGGCGAATTCATCCTCGAAAAAGTCCGAGACCCCGCCGGTCATCTGCTTCAGGGCCGCATCGATCGCGATCGGATCGGACGAATGCAGGATCGCCGAGATCGCGACAACCGTGGAGATCTTGATTTCGATGGGCAGGCTGGACGGACTTTTCGACATAAACAGTTCTGGTTGGCTATAGCCCGTGCATTCTACTGTGAAATTTGCCTAAAAGGGCAGCGTTTCCAGCATCATTCCCAGAGGCAATTTCGGATGCTTGTCTGTTCCAAATTTTGCCCTCCGTCATGGGAAAAATCCGCATTCTTACCTGTTGGTCAATACAGGTTGTTTTCCATGAATAAGCTGATAAGATTGATCTGGCTCAAACGCTAACACGGGCACGAAATTAACATGCGAGGTTTCCGCCGGACCGTACCGGCGGCAATGCGAAGGTGCGGTCGACCATTTGCGGCCGCGCCCGCCACCATCGCATGCGCCCATCACCCCTTGCCCAGCTAGTTACCGGAGACAAACATGGAAGACGTCGTGATCGTAGCAGCCGGCCGGACCCCGGTCGGCAAATTCGGCGGCTCGCTCGCCAAGATTCCCGCCGCCGAGCTCGGCGCGCACGTGATTCGCCAGCTGCTGGCAAAAACCGGCATCGATCCGGCCAGCGTCAGCGAAGTGATCATGGGCCAGGTGCTGACGGCCGGCGCCGGCCAGAACCCGGCGCGCCAGGCCGCGCTCAAGGGCGGCCTGCCCGACATGGTGCCTGCGCAAACCATCAACATGGTCTGCGGCAGCGGCCTGAAAGCCACCCACCTGGCGGCCCAGGCCATCAAGTGCGGCGACGCCCAGATCGTCATCGCCGGCGGCCAGGAAAACATGAGCGCCTCGCCGCACGTGCTGCCGAATTCGCGCGACGGCTTCCGCATGGGCGACGCCAAGCTGGTCGACACCATGATCGTCGACGGCCTGTGGGACGTCTACAACCAGTACCACATGGGCGTGACCGCCGAAAACGTGGCGCGCAAGTACGAGATCTCGCGCGCCGAGCAGGACGAATTCGCGCTGCAGTCGCAACTGAAGGCCGAGGCCGCCGTGAAGGAAGGGCGCTTCAAGGACGAGATCCTCCCGGTCGAGATTCCCTCGAAGAAGGGCGTCACCGTATTCGACACCGACGAATACCCGAAGCACGGCAGCACGCTCGAGGCCTTGTCGGGCCTGCGCCCGGCCTTCAACAAGGAAGGTACCGTCACTGCCGGCAACGCCTCCGGCATCAACGACGGCGCCGCCGCCGTCATCATGATGAGCGCCTCGAAGGCGCGCGAACTCGGCTTGAAGCCGCTGGCGCGCATCAAGGCCTATTCGTCGGCCGGCCTGGACCCGAGCATCATGGGCATGGGCCCGGTCTCGGCCTCGCGCCTGTGCCTGCAGAAGGCGGGCTGGACGCACCAGGACGTGGACCTGATGGAAATCAACGAGGCCTTCGCCGCGCAGGCGATCGCCGTCAACAAGGAAATGGGCTGGGATACGTCGAAGATCAACGTCAACGGCGGCGCGATCGCACTGGGGCACCCGATCGGTGCTTCCGGCGCGCGCGTCCTGGTCACCCTGCTGTATGAAATGGCGCGCCGCGACGCCAAGCGTGGTTTGGCCAGCCTGTGCATTGGTGGGGGGATGGGGGTGGCGCTGGCGGTCGAACGCGATTAAGCGCGGCCGGGCAGCAGCTGTAGGTTCTGAAAAGTGACGGACAAAAACTAGGAGAAGACAATGGCTCGAGTAGCATTAGTGACCGGCGGCATGGGCGGCCTGGGCGAAGCGGTATGCATCAAGCTGGCCGCCCTGGGGTACACGGTCGTCACGACTCATTCGCCGGGCAATACCAAGGCCGAAAGCTGGCTGGCGGCGATGCGCGAGCAGGGGTACAACTTCAAGGCGTACCCGTGCGACGTGGCCGACTACGACTCGGCCCAGGCCTGCGTCAAGCAGGTCGAGCAGGAAGTCGGCCCGGTCGACGTGCTGGTCAACAACGCCGGCATCACGCGCGACATGACCTTCAAGAAGATGGACAAGGTCAACTGGGACGCGGTCATCAAGACCAACCTGGACTCGGTGTTCAATATGACGAAACCCGTCTGCGACGGCATGGTCGAGCGCGGCTGGGGACGCATCATCAACATTTCCTCGGTCAATGGCCAGAAGGGCGCCTTCGGCCAGACCAATTATTCGGCCGCGAAAGCCGGCATGCACGGCTTCACCAAGGCCCTGGCCCTGGAAGTGGCGCGCAAGGGCGTGACCGTGAACACCATCTCGCCGGGCTACATCGGCACCAAGATGGTGATGGACATCCCGAGCGAAGTGCTGGAAACCAAGATCATCCCGCAGATCCCGATGGGCCGCCTGGGCAAACCGGAAGAAGTGGCCGGCCTGGTCGCCTACCTGGCGTCGGATGAGGCGGCCTTCGTCACTGGTGCAAATATCGCGATCAATGGTGGGCAGCATATGTCGTGATCGATGGCCGGGCGCGAATGTCAGCGCTTGAGCTCAACAAGGCCCGGACGATTACGCGTCCGGGCTTTTTTTCGACATTGGCTGTGCAGCCGGAAACGCAATGCATGTTGAGCATCGGTTCGCAGCTTGCCTCAAGAGCGCGGCCAGTCCGGGCGATTTTTTGTATCCTGCATGGGAACCCACCACCGTGTAGCCAGCCCATGGACGCCACCGACACCTCTTCCGTCATCCTTCTCCCCAAGCAACTGCGCTACGAACACTTCGTGCGCCGCGTCGCCGCCACCGGCGAGGTCTGGGGGCTGTACCGCGACGGCTGGGCGATCGGTAAAACCGACGATGGCGCCCTGGTGTTTCCGCTCTGGCCCTCGAACGAGCTGGCGCAGCAGTGCGCCGTGCTCGAATGGGAAGGGTATGAGCCGCATGCCTTCGTCCTGCAGGAGCTGCTGGATGAGCTGCTGCCCCAGCTCGAGAACGATGGTGTATTGCCGGGCATTACCTATACGCCGGACGAATACGGCTTGACCCCGAGTCACGATCAATTGCGCGCAGATCTGGAAGGGCGGTTGCGTCGGCATGGCGAACCAAGCTCCTCGGACCGAAGCGAATAAGACCCAAGAGATACCCCATGCATCCACTGCCGCACGACGGGCTGGCCCTGGCCAGCCTCGATGAACAATTGTTGATTCCAGGCGTCAAAGGTTTGCCGATCACCGAGCCGCTGCACCAGGGCGCGATGGGCGTGCAGGGCTGGAAGGTGCTGCATGCCGACACCAGTTTTCCGGTCGCCGTACTGAAGACCTCGGCACTGAAGCACAACCTCGACTGGATGCGCCGCTTCTGCGAGCGCCACAAGGTCTCGCTGGCCCCGCACGGCAAGACGACGATGAGCCCGCAGCTCTTCGGCGCCCAGCTGGCCAACGGCGCCTGGGGCATCACGCTGGCCAGCGCGACCCAGGTACAGGTGGCGCACCGCTTCGGCGTGCGGCGCGTGCTGCTGGCCGAGGACAACCCGGTCAACGTCGAGGTGGCCAAGGCCATGCTCGAAAGCCTGGGCCTGCAGGCCCACGTCGCCAGGAACGGGCTTGAAGCGCTGCAGGCGGTGCGCGCCGGCGATTACGAGGCGGTGCTGATGGATTGCCAGATGCCGCTGATGGATGGCTTCGCGGCCACCAGCGCGATCCGGCGCGACGAGCGCGAGGCCGGAAAGCCGCGCACCCTGCCGATCATCGCGATCACCGCCAACGCGCTGCAGGGCGACCGCGAGGCCTGCCTGGCCGCCGGCATGGACGACTACCTCTCGAAGCCGTTCAGCCAGCAGCAGCTGGCCGCCGTGATCGGGCGCTGGATCGCGCTGCCGATCGCCGGCAGCGTGCACCACGGCGACGCTCCACCGGCGCTGCCGGAAGAGGCGCGCGAGGTCATCCGGCGCGTGGTCATCAACCGGGCGGCGCTGGAAAAGATCCGGGCGCTCAGCCGCAGCGGCGGCGACGTCCTGGTCCAGAAGGTGGTCGACGCCTACGTCGGCGACGTGCCGCAGCACCTGCGTACCCTGCGCGAGGCGATCGGCGGCCACGACCCCGGCACGGTCAAGCGCATCGCCCACAGCCTGAAATCGGCCAGCGCCAACGTCGGCGCCGAGACCCTGGCCGGGCTGTGCAAGGATCTGGAGCACCTCGGCCGCGCCGACAGCGTCGAGGGCGCCGAGCTGCTGCTCGACGACATGGAACACGAATTCCAGGCGGTCCGGCATTCGCTGACGGCCATGCTAGAAAAGGAAACATGACATGCCCGCTACCCCTCCTTCCCAACGCGGCGTCGTGCTGGTTGCCGACGACGATCCGGTGATGCGGCTCCTGATGCTGGAGATGATCAAGCAGGTCGGCCTGGATGCGATCGAGGCCGAGGACGGCCGCCAGGCGGTGCGGCTCGCGCGCGAGCGGCGTCCAGACCTGATCCTGATGGACGTCGAGATGCCGCACATGGACGGCTTCGCCGCCTGCCGCGCGATCCGCCAGGACGCGCTTGGGGGCGCGCTGGTGCCGATCGTGATGGTCACCGGCGGCGACGACATCGAGGCCGTCACCAGCGCCTACGAGGCCGGCGCCACCGACTTCGTCTCGAAGCCGATCAACTGGCCGATCCTCGGGCACCGCGTGCTCTACGTGCTGCGCGCCAGCGACGCCATCGCGCGCCTGCGCATCGCCGACGCCCAGAACCGCGCGGTGCTGGCGGCGATTCCCGACACCTTTTTCCGCATGGACCGCGACGGCTTCTACCTCGATTACGAGCCGGGCCACGAACGGCCGGGCTCGTA
>DNCF01000359.1 GCA_003484545.1 Massilia sp.
CCGCACCGCGCCGTTCTGGGCGCCGGCCCATGCGCGCGATGGCGGGCGCCAGCTCGTCGAAGTCGGCCGAGTTGCGGGTCAGGCCGTGCAGGCAAATGACGGGCAAGTGCGCCGGCACGGGTGCCAGCGGGCGGCTTTCGTCGGCCAGGGCGGCGTAGTCGCGTGCATACAACGCCAGCCCGTCGCTGCTCTGAAAACTGATTGGAGTGAAGTTAAGCACGCTGGGCAAATCCTGTTCGGGTCTTCCGCGATGGAAGGGAAGCGGGGCGCGCCGCCGCCCGTGCGGAGGGCGGCGCGCTGTCCTGGTTGGTGATACTGGAACCTGAAACCGACGCTTAGAAGCGGTACTCGAGCGTGGCCGAGACCGTGCGCGGGTTGCCGTAGAAGGCCGTCAGCGTGCCCTCGTTGCCCAGGGTCGGGAAGAAGTAGCCGGCGGTCTTGTAGCGCTTGTCGCTCAGGTTCTTGCCGTGGATGCCGGCGCGGATCTTGCCGTCGGCACGGGTCCAGACGACGCTGGCGTCGTACAGGGTGTAGGACTCCTCGTCCAGCACCGAGGCGTACTCGAACTGGTGGATGGCGCCCTTGTAGGAAGCGCTGCCGATCAGCGAGATCTTGCCGTTGCGGCCGAGCAGCGGCATGGCGATGTCGTAGTTGGCGCGCAGGTTGGCCGAGCTCCTCGGGGTGTTCTGGAAGAAGCGCTGGTCGGCCACGTTCAGGCCGTTGACGATGTATTCCTTGTACTCGGCGTCGATGTAGCTGTACATGCCGGCGATCATGAAGTCGCGCGTCAGGTTGGCGATCGCCTCCAGTTCCAGGCCCTTGATCTTGGCCTTGCCGGCGTTGGTGGTCACGCCGGCGAAGCTGTCGTCGCGGCCGTCGCCATTGGTGTCGATCGCCACCGAGCCCGGAATCTGCACGTCCTTGTAGTCGCTGTAGAACACCGCGGCGTTGGTCGTGATGCGGCCGCCGTCGAAGGCCGACTTCAGGCCCAGCTCGTAGGTCTTGATGGTCTCGGGCTCGTAGCCGGCGCGCGCCTGGGCGTCGGTCAGGCGGGTGCCGACCATGTTCAGGCGCGGGTCGAAGCCGCCGCCCTTGAAGCCTTCCGAGTAGGAGGCATAGGCGTTGTGGTCGCTGCTCAGCTTGTAGTTGACGGCGACGCGCGGGGTGAATTTCTTGTCCTTGCGCTGCAGGGTGCCGTTGCGGTAATCGGTGTCGGTGCGGAACAGGATCGCGCCCGGGTTCCCCATCTCCGGCGAGCCGCCCAGGCCCAGGAAGATCTGGCGGTAGATCGAGGCGGTGCGCTCGTCGACCGTGTAGCGTCCGCCCAGCGAGACCGACAGGGCGTCGTTGACGTTGTAGCTGCCGTCGAAGTAGGCGGCCCAGGCCTTGGTATCGATGTCGCCGCTGGTGAAGGTCGAGCTCGGGAAGGCGCCGGCCAGGATGGTGTCGAACTTGTTGTAGGCGTTGGCGTCCATGTAGTAGACGCCGGCGATGCCCTGCATGCGCTCGCTCGTGTAGCTCAGCTGGAATTCCTGGCTGAACTGCTTGTTGGTGTACAGGGCCGGCACTTCCATGTCGACCGTCGGCAGGGCGTCGAAGTCGATCGGCGCCCACGACTTGTCCTTGCGGCTGGCGGTGATCGACTTGACGCTCAGCTGGTCGTCGATCTGGTATTCGACCAGCGCCGAGACGCCGTGCGCCTTGACTTCCTGCTCGTGGCCGAGGGCCTTGGTCAGGTTGGCGCGGGTGTCGAATTCGTTCTCCAGGATCGGCGCGCCGCTGGTGCGGCCCACCGTCAGGCGGTGGCCGTTCTTCGGATTCGACTCGTCGCGCGTGGCGTCGCCGGCGATGCGGATGAACAGGTCCGGGGTCGGCGTGAATTCGGCCGACAGACGCAGCGCGGTGACGTCCTTGTCGTAGTTCTCGGCGCCGGTGTACAGGTTGGTGCCGAAGCCGTCGCGCTTGAAGCGGGCGACCGTGCCGCCGACGCGGACGGTGTCGGAAACCGGGGTGCTGGCCGTGGCCACGCCTTCGATCTGGCCGTAGGTGCCGGCGGTGGCGCGCAGGCGCAGGTCGGGTTTCGGGCCGAGCTTGCGGGTCACGTACTTGACCGCGCCGCCGATGGTGTTGCGGCCGTACAGGGTGCCCTGCGGGCCGCGCAGCACTTCGATGCGCTCGACGTCGTAGATGTCGGCCACGGCGGCCTGCGGACGCGCCAGGTAGATGTCGTCGATGTAGATGCCGACGCCCGACTCGAAGCCGGCCAGCGGGTCGGCCTGGCCGACGCCGCGGATGAAGGCGGTCAGCGTGGAGTTGGTGGCGCGCGAGGCCTTCAGGGTGGTGTTCGGCAGCGCCAGCGCGAGCGCGGTCACGTCCGGCGTGGCCTGCTTGGACAGCTGGTCGGCGGAAAATGCCGTGACCGATACCGGCACGTCCTGCAGCGACTCTTCGCGGCGGCGCGCGGTGACGACCACTTTCTGGATTTCGGCGGCTGCTTCTCCGTCAGGCGCCGGGGCCCCGCTCGCCTCCTGGGCTTGGGCGGCGCCCATCGCGCTGCTGGACAGGGCCAGCAGGGCGGCGGCGGAACGGTTGAGCAGCTTCATTTTTTTCTTTGTCAGACGCATCGTTGTCTCCTGATTTTGGAATGGCGGACATGCTCGCGAACAGCTCGCGCTTTCGGCTCGATCCTGCACGCCCAGCAGTTTGCCTCGCCTGGTTCTGGCTGAAAAGATAACAATCCGCCCACCGACTGTGCGGATTTGCACAAGCCGATGCGCGGTCGTGGTGCACTTCTCGCCGAAGGAAAATGCTGCGGGTGCACAATGTGCGCGTCCGCAGTGCATGGGATGGGTTTTGATTGCAGGAGGAATGTGCACTAGTGCACAATATGTCATCTTGATATTAAACAAGTGCGCCGATGAATACCCTGCCTGAGTGGACCGACCTCCGATTCTTCCTCGAACTGGCGCGCGCGGGCACGCTGTCGGGCGCTTCGCGCCGTCTCGACGTCGAGCACACGACGGTGGCGCGGCGTATCGACCGCCTGGAAAAGGAGCTGGGCTCGACCCTGTTCGACCGCTCGCGCGAGGGCTATGAACTGACGGAAATGGGCCACGCGCTGCTGCCGCATGCGGAAGCGATGGAAGGCGCCGCGTTGGCCGCGGCCGAGCAGCTCGGCGGGGCGGAAGTGGCGGCGCACGGCGTGGTGCGCCTGGGCGTGCCCGAGGTGTTCGGGGTGAAGGTGGTGGCGCCGCTGCTGGCCGACCTGCTCGACACCAATCCCGAGCTGTCGATCGACCTGCTGGCGCTGCCGAGCTTCGCGAATCTCGCCAACCGCGAGGCCGACCTCGGCGTGATGCTGGACCCGCCCACCACCGGCCGCTACATGGTCACGCGCCTGGCCTCGTTCCGCTTCTACCTGTACGCCTCGCCAGGCTACCTGGCGAAGCACCCGCCGATCCGCGAGCAGGCCGACCTGGCGAAGCATTATTTCGTCGATTACGTGCAGGACCGCCTGGCCAGCCGCGAGCTGTCCTACATGGGCGAACTGGGCTTCACGCCGCGCCGGCGCCTGTGCTGTTCGGGCATGACGGCGCAGATCGAGGCGGCCTCGCTCGGCATGGGCCTGATGATGGCGCCGCCCTACGCCGTGCCCGACGACGGCCGCCTGGTCAAGGTCCTGCCCAACTTCTTCGCCGAGCGCTCGTTCTGGCTGGCCGCGCCGACCGACCTCTACCGCCTGCGGCGGGTGAAGGTGGTGTGGAACCTGCTGCGCGACTATGCCGACAGCCAGCCGGGGCTGTTCGTATAGGTTTCATGCCGGGTTGTGACTATACTATTTGTCATTTCCAAACGGCATTATCGAAACCATGCAAACCGAACGTCAAACCGAGAAATCGACAGAAGAGCCTCCTGCTCCTGCTCCCGCTCCTTCGAACGACATCAGCAGCAAAACAGCGGAAAGCGCGCAGAGCCCGGCGCCGGATAAAAATGCCTCCCGGGAGGCTGATTCCGGCGATGCGAACCTCAGCCTGTGGGGCGAATTCAAGCGCGACTGGAAAACCGCAAAAGACTATCTTCGCGCAAAAATCCGGGACGGGATTTATCTTGCATTGGTCTTTGTGGTGCTCAGCCAGCTTGACCAAACCGGGCATTTCGAACGCTTTCTCATCGGGCTCCTGACGACGGTGCATCCAGCCGCGGTGCTTATCGGCGTCATCGGTGCATGGGCCTATATGCTGGTGCGAGATCACAAGGGCCGCTTTTCGGATATTTGCATCTCCTGGTTCGATCTCATCCAGCAATTCTTTGCACTGGGATTTGGCGCAACGATTGTTTTGAAGATTTATCTGCACGTTAAAGCACTCATCAATGGGACAACAGTACCCGACATTGGTGTCGATATTGTTCACATCGCAGCGATGGGGCTCGGAGCACTGTTGATCGGCGGGCTCTGGGCCGTCAGGGATTGCAAGACCCGCTTTCCGAACGCGATTCGATGGATGTGCGGTATCAGCATCCTGATTGCGATCGTGTTGCTGTTCGCCTCGCTGCTGTCCGGTGATGGTGGCGAGTCCATGCTTCAGGAGTGGAGTAAAGCGTGCGCGGCATGGTTGACCAGGCAGTTCGACAAGTGAGGGCGGGACGCGCGACCGCTCCTCTTGCGATGGGCGCGTACGCTTAACGGAAGGGCGTGCGCTCGTTCAGCTCGTCCAGGTAGTCGTCGATCCCGCCCGCTTCCCGCTCCAGGAAGCGCTCGATCGCATCCGCGAACGCGGGGTGCGCCAGCCAGTGCGCCGAATACGTGCGCGTCGGCAGGAAGCCGCGCGCCATCTTGTGCTCGCCCTGGGCGCCGCCTTCGAAGGTCTGGATGCCCTGCTCGATGCAGAATTCCAGCGGCTGGTAATAGGCCGCCTCGAAGTGCAGGCAGGGCACGTGTTCGATCTCGCCCCAGTAGCGCCCGTACAGGGTGTCTTTCGTGTGAATGACGAGCGAGGACGCGATCGGCCGGCCCGCGCGCTCGGCGTTCACGAGCAGGATATTTTCCGGCATCGCCTGGCCGATGCGCAGGAAGAAATCGAGGTTCAGGTAAGGCGTCGAGTAGTGCGCCGCATAGGTGTGGCGGTAGCAGCGGTTGAAGAAACGCCAGTCGGACTCAAGCGCGTCCACGCCGCGTACGCGCCGCAGCGTCACGCCGGCCTCCCGCACCTTGCGCCGCTCGGCGCGGATGTTCTTGCGCTTCTTCTGCTCCAGCGTCGCCAGGAAATCCTCGAAATTGGCGTAGCCCCCGTTCAGCCAATGGAACTGCACGCCGCTGCGCAGCAGGAAGCCGGCGTCCCGCAACTGGCGGGCATGTTCCGCGGGCGGGAACAGGACGTGGGTGGACGAGACGTCGGTCGCCTGCTGGGTGGCAAGCAGCACGTCGATGAGCGCGGCGCGCGCAGCGTCGTCGCGGGCGAGAAGGCGCGGTCCCGCCACCGGCGTGAAGGGCACGGCGGCCAGCAGCTTGGGATAGTACTCCAGCCCATGACGCCGGTAGGCGTCGGCCCAGGCCCAGTCGAACACGTATTCGCCGTAGGAGTGGCCCTTGACGTAGAGGGGCAGGGCGGCGGCCAGCGTGTCGCCGTCGTAGAGCGCGATGTACTGCGGCTGCCAGCCCGTTTCCGGGCACGCGCTGCCGGATTCGTGCAGCGCGTGCAGGAAAGCATAGGACAGGAAAGGGTTCGGCTCTTCCTGGAGCGCGAGCAGTCCATCCCAGCTGGATTGCCCAATCTCGGACAAGGAAGAAACGATATGCGTGCGATAATTCAAAATTGCTTCCATAACTAGAACAAGTGCGGCCCGGTTCGCCGGCGAAGGATACGTTCCCGCACTGCTCGCTATGCGAAAGACTCCGAGATGAACAACCGATTCTTTAACCTGTACTCACATCAGTTCGCCCGCGTGGCGGTGGCCATTCCACGCTGCCGCATCGCCGATCCGGCCTACAACGTCGAGCAGACCATCGCGCTTGCGCGCCAGGCGGCAGAGCAGGGCGCGGCCCTGGTCGCCTTCCCCGAACTGGGCCTGTCGGCCTACAGCTGCGACGACCTGTTCCACCAGCGCGCCCTGCTGGACGCCTGCGAGGAGGGCCTGGCCGCCGTGGTCAAGGCCTCGCGCGAACTGCCTGTGGCGATGGTAGTGGGCCTGCCACTACGGGTCAATCACCAGCTGTTCAATTGTGCGGCCGTGGTCGCGGGCGGGCGCGTGCACGGCCTGGTGCCGAAGAGCTTCCTGCCGAACTACGGCGAGTTCTACGAATCGCGCCAATTCAGCGCCGCCGACAGCGCCGCCGTCGACAGCGTCGAGCTGTTCGGCGAGCAGGTGCCGTTTGGCCCGAACCAGGTGTTCGAGGTCGAGAACTTTCCGCTGCTGCGCTTCCACGTCGAGATCTGCGAGGACGTCTGGGTGCCGGTGCCGCCGTCCTCGTTCGCGGCGATGGCCGGCGCCACGGTGCTGGTCAACCTGTCGGCCTCGAACGTGCTGGTGGGGAAGAGCACCTACCGCCACCAGCTGGTCAGCCAGCAGTCGGCGCGCTGCATGGCGGCCTACCTCTACACCTCGGCCGGACGCGGCGAATCGACCACCGACATGGCCTGGGACGGCCAGTCCATCATCTACGAAAAAGGCGAGCTGCTGGCCGAATCGCAGCGCTTCCTCGACGAATCGCACATCATCTTCGCCGACGTCGACCTCGAGCGCCTGTCGCAGGAGCGCATGCGCGCCACCACCTTCGCGCAGTCGGCGCGCCGCCATGCGGACGAGGTGAAGAAGTTCCGCGTGCAGCGCTTCCCCCTCGCCTTGCCGCTCGAGCGCACGCTGCCGCTGGCGCGCGAGATCGAGCGCTTCCCCTACGTGCCGGCCGACCGCGCCTTGCGCGACGAACGCTGCACCGAGGTCTACAACATCCAGGTCCAGGCCCTGATCCAGCGCCTGTCCTCCAGCGGCATCCAGAAGGTCGTGATCGGCGTTTCCGGCGGGCTGGACTCGACCCATGCGCTGCTGGTCTGCGCCGCGGCGATGGACCGCCTTGGCCTGCCGCGCACCAACATCCTGGCCTACACCATGCCGGGCTTCGCCACCAGCGGCCGCACCCTGAAGCAGGCGCACGACCTGATGCGCGTGGTCGGCTGCACGGCCCAGGAAATCGACATCCGCCCGAGCTGCCTGCAGATGCTGAAGGACCTGAACCACCCCTTCGCCGAAGGCAAGGAGCAGTACGACGTCACCTTCGAGAACGTGCAGGCGGGCGAGCGCACGAATCACCTGTTCCGGCTCGCGAACCACCTGGGCGCGATCGTGATCGGCACCGGCGATTTGTCCGAGCTGGCGCTGGGCTGGTGCACCTATGGCGTGGGCGACCACATGTCGCACTACAACGTGAACGCCAGCGTGCCGAAGACCCTGATCACGCATCTGGTGCGCTGGGTGGCCGAGACCGGATCGGTCGTGGCCGGCGGCGCCGAGGTGCTGCTGAACATCCTCGGCACCGAGATCAGCCCCGAGCTGGTGCCGGGAAAAGCAGGCGACGACAAGCCGGCCCAGATCACCGAGAGCGTGATCGGTCCCTACGAGCTGCAGGACTTCAACCTCTACTACACGCTGCGCTACGGCTTCGCGCCATCGAAGGTCGCCTTCCTGTCCTACAGCGCCTGGCATTCGCGCCTGGCGGGCCGCTGGCCCGACGAGCACGGCGCGCGCAACGAGTACGACCTGGGCGCGATCAAGCGCAACCTCGGCATCTTCCTCTGGCGCTTCTTCAAGACCAGCCAGTTCAAGCGCAGCTGCGTGCCGAACGGGCCGAAGGTCGGCAACGGCGGCTCGCTCTCGCCGCGCGGCGACTGGCGCGCCCCGAGCGATTCGGAAGCGACCGTGTGGCTCGACGAGCTGGCGAATATTCCGGACTAGATGCGCCGGATTGAATACCCATTATTAGAAAAGGAGCAGACATGAAACAGATTACCTGCGTGATCAAACCTTTCAAGCTGGACGAAGTGCGCGAGGCCCTGGCCGACGTCAACGTCACCGGTTTGACGGTCACGGAAGTGAAGGGCTTTGGACGCCAGAAGGGTCACACCGAGCTGTATCGCGGCGCGGAATACGTGGTCGACTTCCTGCCGAAGGTGAAGATCGAGGTAGTGGTCGACGACGGCATCGTCGACCAGGTGGTCGACGCCATCATCAAGGCCGCGCGCACCGGCAAGATCGGCGACGGCAAGATTTTTGTCCAGGACGTGCAGCAGGTGATCCGCATCCGTACCGGCGAAACCGGGCCGGACGCGGTGTAAGGTCGTTTGGTTTGTCGCTTTTGTAGGGTGGGCTCTTGAGCCCACGCGGTCGAACCGTGAGGGGTCGAAATGCCATCCGGTAGGCCGATGCAGATGGCGTTCCGGTTGGCGCCGAATCGAATCGACCGGTGATACCGCGTGGGCACAAGTGCCCACCCTACGAAAAGCGAGTCACCTTCCCATCTGGATATCGAACTTCCAGGTAATCAACCTCAGCCCGCTGATGAACAGCGCGCTGCTCCACAGCGCGAAGTCGTGCGACACGCTGGTGTACAGCCCCATCAGCAAAAACATCCAGTTCCCAAGGAAAGCGCAGATCGCATACGGCTTGCCGTCCCTGAACACCATCGGCACCTCGTTGCAGACGATGTCGCGCAGCACGCCGCCGAAGATCCCCGTGATCACGCCCATCATCGAGGCGATGAAGAGGGGCATGTTGGCGTCCAGCGCGGCCGAGACGCCGGCGATCGAGAACAGGCCGAGGCCGACCGCGTCGGCGATCACGATCAGGCGTTCCGAGACGATGTGGCGCAAGGTGCGGATCAGGGGCGAAGCGATCAGGGCCAGCACGAAGATGGCGATCGCGTATTCCTGGTGCGTGACCCAGAACAGCGGACGGCGGTCGAGCAGGATGTCGCGCAGGGTGCCGCCGCCGAAGGCCGCGATGAAGGCGACCGTAAATACGCCCACCAGGTCCATGCGTTTGCGGCGCGCTTCGATGAATCCGGAAAACGCGCCGACCAGGATCGCCACGATCTCGATGAACTTGATGAGGGTCATGCAGGGCAGGGTGCTGTTGGCATGATGCAAGCCTAACATGCCAACAGCATCGCGCGAAAGCGCGGCGCGAGCTTGGCGCCTATCCCTTCAGGTCGGGCCGGCGCGCTCCATCTCCGCCAGCGGCAGGCGCACGCTGAACACGACCTGGCCGTGCTCGTGACGGTAGGCGATTTCGCCCTGGTGCTCGCGCACGATCTGGGCCGCGATGTACAGTCCCAGGCCCATGCCGGTGCGGTTGCGCGGATTGTGCAGCGAGCTGCGCTTGAAGGGGTTGAACAGCGAGGCCGCCACGTCCGGCGCGATCGGGGCGCCGGCATTCGCCACTTCCAGCAGCGCCCAGCCGTGTTCCTGCGCCAGCGTGGTCGCGATCGGGCGGCCGACCTCGCCGTGGTGGCGCGCATTGCTGAGCAGGTTCGACAGCACCTGGGCCAGGCGGCCCTCGTCGGCGCGCACGCAGAGTTGGCCCGGGTTGGCGAATGCATAGTCGATGGCCGGGTAGGCCATGCGCGCCTCGTCGATCACGTCCTCGACCAGGGCCGACAGGTCGAGCGGCTCGAGCACCATGCCCAGCCCCAGGCCGCCGTCGATGCGGCTCATGTCGAGCACCTGTCCGATCAGGCGCTGCATGCGGTTGCTCGAGGACTGGATGCGCCGCCCCAGTGTCGGTTGGGTGCTGCCGCGTTCGAGCAGGGTGCCGGCCATGTTAATCGAGTGCAGCGGGTCGCGCAGGTCGTGGCCGAGCATGGCCAGCAGCTGGGCGCGGGTCGATTCGGTCTGGGCGCGGCGCGCGTTCGAGGCGCGCAGCAGTTCGGATTGCGTCAGGCGGGCATTCGCCAGCACCGCCGCTTCCCATGGGTGGGCGCGGCCGCGCACCGTTTCGTGCCAGGCGTCGAAGGAGCCGCGCGGCGTCAGGCGTTCGCCCAGGGGGCCGACCTGCTTCAGCTTTTCCGGACGGCCGCCCCAGGACACGTGCTCGATCTGCTCGGTGCGCAGCAGCAGGCACCAGCCGCCGCCGGGCGGGTCGAAGGGCAGGCCGAGCAGGCCGACCCATTTGCCGAGGCTGGCCTGGAGCTCCTGTGGCCATTCCGCCAGCTTGTCGCGCGCCAGGATGTCGCTGGCGTCGTCCGGCAGCGCGCGCACGATGGCCTCGGCGGTCCCGCGCTCGATCGGGCCGTGGGTGATGATCTTGCCGTTGTGGACGCTCACCAGGGCCTGCGAACGGGTCGCCGCCAGCAGCTCTTCGGCATGGCGCGCCAGCGCGTCGAGCGGCTCCTCGTCGATCAGCAGCGATTCGACCAGCGCGGTGCGGACGTTGGCCGACTGCTCGACCAGCTCGGCGTCCAGGCGCGCCTCGATGCTCTGCACGGTCGATGCCATGACCTGGGCCAGCACGTCGGCCGCCATGCGGATCGCGTGCGGCACGCGCTTGGGCGCCATGTGGTGGCAGGCGATCAGGCCCCAGAGCCGGCCGTTGATCACGATCGACACGCTCATCGAGGCGCACACGCCCATGTTCTGCAGGTACTCGACGTGCACCGGCGAGACGCTGCGCAGCACGCCGAAGCTCATGTCGAGCGGCGCCGCGCCCGGCGCGCCCAGCAGGGGCACCGGGGTATAGCCGATGTCGGCGATCATGCGCAGGGTGTTCAGGACGTACAGGCGGCGCGCCTGGGCCGGGATGTCGCCGGCCGGATAGCGCTGGCCGAGGTAGGGCGTCAAGTCGTCGCGGCGCGCCTCGGCCACCACGTCGCCGCTGTCGTCCTCGCGGAAGCGGTAGGCCATGACGCGGTCGAAACCGGTGAACTCGCGCACCTGGCGCACCGCGCTATCCAGCAGGCCCTCGACGCTGCGCTGGCGGCGCACGCGTTCGATCGAGCTGTGCGCCTTGACCGCGAACAGCGCCACCGTATCGGCCGGCACGTCGCGGCTTTCGAACTCGGCAATGATGCGGCCATGGCTGCCGTGGACGATGGCGTCGTAGTCGTGGCCGTCGAAGGACACCGCGGCCACGGCCGGGGCGCATTCGCCTTCGGCCAGCGCGTCGACGCATTCGGCGACCAGCTCGAGGCAGGCCGCCGGCAGCGGCAGTGCGGTGTAATCCTGCCCCAGCTGCAGCACGGCCGCGAGCGGCGCGGGAACGTTCTGGCTCCAGCCCTCGATGATGCCGCGCGCGTCCATGAACAGCAGGAAGCCGTGCGGCTGGATCGATCCGGGAATGTGGATGGGTTCGTCGGCGCATGACGCCAGGTCGACCTGGCTGGGCGCGGGCATCGGGATGGCCGGAAGCGACTTCAAAGAGTGTTCCTTATATGAGGGGTGGGCCGAACGGACGGCTACAGCCGCATTCTACAACGCGAATCGGGCCAGGCACTTGGCAGATTGTTTCAGATAGTTATCCGTAACTTACAAATCCAGCGCCGGCTTGAGCAGCACGATCAGGGCGCCATTGCCGCCGTCGTTGCGGTTGGCCACGCAGAAGGCCACCACCTCGTCTTTCTGCACCAGCCAGCTGTGCACCACCGAGCGCAGCACCGGCTCGCCGCCCGGCGAGCCATAGCCGACGCCATGGATGATGCGCACGCAGCGCACGCCGCGGCGGGTCGAGCGGCGCAGGAAATCGCCGAGCTGGCCGCGCGCCACGTCGCGCGTCATGCCGTGCAGGTCGAGTTCGTCCTGCACCGGCCAGTGGCGCTTGCGCAGCTTTTTCACGACATCGGGACCCACACCCTCGCGGGCGTAGCTCAGGGTGGGATCGTCGTCGAGCAGTCCGTCGACGTCGAACAGGTCGGACAGCGATTCCTGCAGGACCAGGGCGTCGTCTTCCTCCTGGCTCAGCCTGCGCTGTTCCGGCGTGGCGCGCAGCAGGGCTTCCTGCACCGGGCGGTAGACGTAGCGGTCCGACTCCGGCATCCTGGTGACGTCTTCCATGGCGCCGCGAAACTCGACCGCGCGCTCGCGCGCGATCCGTTCCTGCCGCTCGCGCCTGGCCTGTTCGATGGCGCGCAGGCGCTCCTCTTCCTTGAGCTTGTCGCGCAAGGATTTCAGCTCGCCGAAGTCCTTCATGCCCGCCATCGTGCTTCCTTTACTCCCCCAGGGCTTCCAGGTAGCGCTGGGCGTCCAGCGCAGCCATGCAGCCGCTGCCCGAGCTGGTGATCGCCTGGCGGTAGATGTGGTCCTGCACGTCGCCGGCCGCGAACACGCCCGGCACGCTGGTGGCGGTCGCCATGCCCTCGGTGCCGCTGCGGGTCTTGATGTAGCCGTTGTGCATGTCGAGCTGGCCCTCGAAGATCATGGTGTTCGGCTTGTGGCCGATCGCCACGAACAGGCCGTGCACGGTCAGGTCCTTGGCGGCGCCGTCGACGGTCGACTTCAGCTTCAGGCCGGTCACGCCGCTGTCGTCGCCGACGACCTGGTCCAGGGTGTGGTTCAGTTCCAGCGCAATCTTGCCTTCGGCAACCTTGGCCATCAGGCGGTCGACCAGGATCGGCTCGGCGCGGAACTTGTCGCGGCGGTGGATCAGGGTGACCTTGGAGGCGATACCGGCCAGGTACAGGGCTTCCTCGACCGCGGTGTTGCCGCCGCCGATG
>DNCF01000163.1:0-228 GCA_003484545.1 Massilia sp.
ACCAACCTGCCCGAGGTCCCAGGGGTTGCTGCTGCGGCCGAACAGCTGCGGGTCGGTGACGGCCTTCAGGGCGAACTCGGGCAGGTTGGTCTTGCCGAACACGACCAGGCCGGCATCCAGGTAGCGCCGCACCACGGCCGCGTGTTCGGTCGGCACGTAGCCGAGCATGGAGCGGCTGCCGAAGCTGGTCGGCACGCCGGCGTAGTCCTGCACGCCGTCCTTGATCAG
>DNCF01000163.1:483-9321 GCA_003484545.1 Massilia sp.
GGCCAGCGCGCCGCCCATGCCCGTGGCGCTGTCGAGCCGGGCGCGCGCCTGCGGTTCGAGCAGGCGGCAGACGGCGTTGATGCGGCCGTGGACGGCGGCGTTGTGGGCCAGCGCCAGCTCCAGCAGTTCGGATGCGGCGACGTCGCGGCGGGCGACGCGCTGGGCCAGCGCGGTGGCGTCGTGCTGCAGGTACTCGGCGTAATCCATGGGCATCCCTGTCATGTTAGGAATGTCCAGCATGAAATAAATTCGTCAAATTTGTCAAGTAGACAACGCGTAAAAACGTTTCACTTGCGTTTCTTCGCGTTCGCAGTAAAAGTGCGGGTATAAAACTCAGGCGGCTTGTTCGCCACCCAGTCGATGAAGGCGCGGATGTCTTCGTGGCTGCGCAGCGCTTCCCAGGTGTGATAGGTGCGCAGCAGTTCGCGCTCGGTCAAGGCGGAGTGGATCTTGCGGTGGCAGATCTTATGGATAGGGAACTGTTCCTTGCCCTTGAAGGTCTTCGGTACGAGGTGGTGGCGATCGATGTTGACCGTGCCGAGCTCGCGTCCGCACAGGGGGCATACCGGGGCACTCATGGTTTCCTCGCCGCTCGAAAACGTCATCCTGCCCATATGATGGCGCCGGCGGGAGGCACAAGTAGCCCTCCCGCACAATTGTCAAATTTGACGAGCTCGTCGTTGCACATTGGTGTAGAATCAATGCTTCCCAATAAGCAATTATAAAAAACGGGGTTCCTGACAGCAGATAAGGTGTAGGGCGATGATCCAAGACGAAACCAGCCGCTGTTCCATCCTCTTGATCGACGACGAGCCTTTCTCCCAGCAGATCATCGAGCATGGTTTGCGCACATGCGTGAAGCACGTCCTGCGCTACGAGTCGAGCCCGAAGCGCGCGGCCGAACTGGCGCTCGAGATCGGCGCGACCGTGGTGCTGGTCGACCTGCGCATGCCCGAGCTCGACGGCTTCGAGGTGACGCGCCTGCTGCGCGCCAGCCGCGATACCGAACACATTCCCGTCATCCTGCTCTCGTCCGAGGACGATCCCGAGATCAAGGCGCGCGCCTTTGCCGCCGGCGCCAACGACTACATGGTCAAGTGGCCCGACCCGCGCGAGCTGGTCGCGCGCGTGCAGTACCACAGCGCCGCCTGCATCGCGCGGCGCGAGCGCGACCAGGCCTTCGTCTCGCTGCGCCGCAGCCAGGAAGAGCTTGCCGCCAGCCAGTCGGCGCTGCACCAGGCGCAGAAGATGGAGGCGATCGGCCAGCTTACCGGCGGCGTCGCCCACGACTTCAACAACGTCCTGCAGATCATCGGCGGCAACCTGCAGCTGCTCAAGCTGGTGGGCGGGCTGAACGACGCCGCCCGTGCCCGCGTCGAAATGGCGCTGGCCGGCGTCGAGCGCGGCGCCAAGCTGTCCTCGCACCTGCTGGCCTTCGCGCGGCGCCAGCCGCTGCAGGCCGTGGTGCTCAATCCCGGCCACCTGCTGCGCGAGATGGACGACATGATGCGCCGCGTGCTCGGCCCGAGCGCACGCATCGTCACCGACATCGATCCGTCGCTCGGCAGTACCCTGGCCGACCCCAACCAGCTCAACAACGTGCTGCTGAACCTGGCCATCAACGCGCGCGACGCGATGGACGGCAGCGGCACGCTAACCATCCGCGCCGCCAACGTCGACGCCGCCGACGCGCCGGCCGAGGTGCCGGCCGGCGACTACGTGATGATCGAGATCGCCGACACCGGCAAGGGCATGCCGCCCGAAGTGCTGCAGCGCGCCTTCGAGCCCTTCTTCACGACCAAGCCGGTCGGGCAGGGAACGGGCTTGGGCCTGTCGATGGCCTACGGCTTCGTCAAGCAGTCCGGCGGCGAAATCCTGCTGCGCAGCCAGGCCGGCATGGGCACCAGCGTGTGCATCTACCTCCCGCGCAGCAAGGTCGAGGCGTCCGCGCCGGAGCCGGCCGTCGACACGCCGCTGTGCGGCGGCCTGGAGACCATCCTGGTGGTGGAGGACGAGGCGGACGTGCGCACCTCGACCTGTGCGATCCTGTCGGCGCTCGGCTACGAGGTGCTGGAAGCGCCCGATGCCACGAGCGCGGTGGAGATGATCGAGAGCGGCCGCCACATCGACCTGGTGTTCACCGACGTGATCATGCCGGGGCCGGTGAGCAGCCTGCAGCTGGGCGAGGTGCTGCGCCGCCACCTGCCGCAGGCGCAGATCTTGTATACGTCGGGGTATGCGGAAGGCGTGCTGGCGCACGAAGGGAAGCTCAGCCCCACGGTGCACCTGCTGCAGAAACCCTATCATCCGGACGCGCTGAGCGCGCGTATCCGTCATCTGCTGCGGCGCAACCGCAAGGCGCCGAAGGCCACTGGCCACTCGCCGGCGCGGGCCTCCTAGAGCGCCCGACCAGGCCCTGATGGCGGCTTGCGTCGCCTGGTTGTTTTTCTATTGATTCACGAAACGCGGCAGGAGGCTTCCTGCCGCGAGGGCATCCTAGCTCGGCCGCACGTAGCGCTGCGAGCCCGGCGGCGGTTCGTTCAGCACCGCCCAGAAAATCCCCAGGTCGGCGATCGCGCGCACGAATTCCTTGAAGTCGACCGGCTTGACCACGTAGGCGTTCACGCCCAGTTCGTAGCTGCGCACCAGGTCCTGCTCTTCCTTCGAGGAGGTCAGCATCACCACCGGCATGCTCTTCAGGTGCGCGGTGCTCCTGATCTTGTCGAGCACTTCGAGGCCGTCGACCTTCGGCAGCTTCAGGTCGAGCAGGGTGACGGCGGGGTTGCCTTCGGCGCGCTCGGCGAACTCGCCGCGGCGCAGCAGGTAGTCGAGCGCCTCGGCGCCATCGCGCACGACCACCACCTCGTTGGCAAGCTGGCTTTTCGCCAGTGCCACCAGGGTTAGTTCGAGGTCGTGGGGATTGTCTTCGACCAGCAGGATCGGTTTTAGCATGATGGTGTGTGGCTCTTAAGGTGATGCGAGTTTGCGCGGAATGCTGAAAGAGAAGGTGGCACCCTGGCCCTGGGTCGATTCGGCCCAGGCGCGTCCGCCGTGGCGCTCGACGATGCGGCGCACGTTGGCCAGGCCGATGCCGGTCCCCTGGAAGTCTTCCATGCGGTGCAGGCGCTGGAACACGCCGAACAGCTTGTGCACGTAGTCCATGTTGAAGCCGGCGCCGTTGTCGGCGACGTGGAATACCGTGTCGCTTGCATTCTGCTCGGCCCAGACGCGGATCACGGCCGGGTCGCGCTGGCTCGTGAACTTGACCGCGTTCGAGAGCAGGTTGGAGACGGCCAGGTGCAGGAAGGTCGGGTCGGCCACGACGCGCGGCAGCGGCGCGATGTCCCACTCGATGTGGCGTCCCTGCAGGTCCATGGCCATCTTGTCGATGCAGGAGTCGACCAGGTGCGACATGTCGACCTCGACCGGGCGCAGGGCGGCGCGCCCCATCTGCGAAAAGCTCAGCAGGTCGTCGACCAGCTTGCCCGCCAGGCGCGCCGACTCCTTGATGTTGGTGAGGAAGCGCTGGCGCAGGTTGCCATCCTCGCTGCCGCTCGATTCGAGCAGCAGGTCGGAAAAGCCGACGATGTGGCGCAGCGGCGCGCGCAGGTCGTGCGAGACCGAGTAGGAGAAGGCTTCGAGCTCCTTGTTGGCGCGGCCCAGCTCCTCGGCCAGCTCGGCCATCTGCTCGGCGCGCTCGAGCGCGATGCCGAGCAGGGCGCTGCGGAACTCGGCGGTCAGCTCGATCTCGGCGACGTGCCAGGGCAGGCTGATGCCGTGGATTTCCTCGCGCCAGGCGGCAAAGCTGGTGCGCGGGCTCAGCTGGGTCGGCGCGCCCGGCGTCAATTCCTTCCCGCGCGGGTTGCCTGCCCATTCGATGGTATGTACCAGTTCGGGGCGGAACCACAGCAGGTAATGCTTGTGCACGCGCGAGATCGGCATCGCCAGCAGGCCGCTGGCGTTGCGCGTGATCCGGGCGCCGCCGCGGTAGTGCACCGACAGCGCGTCGGTGTGGAACACCTCGTCGCCATGGCCCTGCTGCTCGAGCCAGCCGACGATGCCGTGGATCGCCTCTTCGTCCGGCGTGTCGCCGTAGGTCAGCACGCGCTCGTCGGCAACGATCGCGACCCCGCCGGCGCGCGCGAAGCGCAGCAGTTCCGGGAACACGACGCGCATGTTGTCGATGATGTCGGCGCCCTTGGTCAGGTTGCCCAGCATGGCCACCATCATGCGCCGCACTTCGAGGCGGAACTGCAGTTCGGCGGCGTCCTCGCGCGACTCGATGCACAGCGACAGGACCTGGCCGAGCTGCTCGCAGGCGGTGCGCTTCTCGAATTCGAGCGGGCGCGGCTCGGCGTTGTGGCAGGAAATCAGCCCCCACAGCTTGCCCTTCACCACCAGCGACACCGACATCGAGGCCAGCGTGCCCATGTTCCGCATGTATTGCAGGTGCACCGGCGAGACGCTGCGCAGGGCGGCGAACGACAGGTCGTTCGGCTTGCCGGTGACCGGATTGAGCGGCGGCACGATCGCGGCCGGCACGTAGTTGGCGTCGTGGATCAGGCGGATGTGCTGCAGCGTGTACAGGTCGCGCGCCTGGGACGGCACATCCGAGGCCGGGAAGCGCTGCCCCATGTAGGAAACGTAGTCGTCTTCCTTCGATTCGGCCATCACGTGGCCATGGCCGTCGCGATCGAAATGGTAGACCATCACGCGCCCGTAGCCGGTGACCATGCGCACGTGGTGTGCGGCCAGCGCGGCCAGGGTCTCGACCGATGCCGCTTCGTTGACGTTCAGGAGGAAGTCGCCGAGCAGCGGATACAGTTCGCGGAAACCGGCCGGCGCGTCGCGGTCGACGGCTTCGAATTCGACGATGACGAGGCTGTCCCAGGCGTGGGCCAGCACGTCGAAGTGATTGCCGTTGCCGGTCGTGACGGTGCCGAGATAGAAAGGACGGTTGCCGAGCTTGGCGCCGTCGAGCGATGGCGCCAGGCGGGTGGTGGCGGCCTCGCCGATGACCTCGGCCAGCGGGCGGCCACCGACGGCGCCGGCATCGACGCCAAGCCAGCGCGACAGGTTGGCGCTGGCCTGCAGGACGGTCAACTCCGGCGACAGGGTCAGCAGGAACCCGTGCGGCTGGATGCTGCCGGGCGTGCGGATGGGTTCCTTGTCGCAGCTGGACAGGTCGAGCGGTGCGGATTGGGCAGTAAGCATGATGCGCGAGCTGGGCACGGCCGGTTACGAAACCACTATTCTAGCGTGAAAGCCAAGACTGTATGTAAGGCAATGGCTGGTCTGTACGCCGTAACGCGACAATGGTACGGATGGCTATCTTTTCGAGTCGAATTGCGCTTGACCACGCGCGCCGGCATCTCGTTCCGGGTTGCACGAACGCGTGGCAGGAACAACAATAATAGGTTTATCATTGGGTGTTTCCCATCACCGCAGGCGCCGCTCACCGCCCATGAACAAGAGAATCCACGTCAAGCAGGACCTGACCGAAGAACAGCGCTTCCAGTACCTGATTTCCGGTATCCGGGATTATGCGATCTACATGCTCGACCCGGAAGGCCACGTCAGCAGCTGGAACAGCGGCGCGCGCCGCTTCAAGGGCTATGAGGCGCCCGAGATCCTGGGGGAACACTTTTCGCGTTTCTACACGCCCGAGGACCGCGCCAGCGGCCTGCCGGCACGCGCCCTGGCCACCGCGCTGGCGGAGGGCAAGTACGAGGCCGAAGGCTGGCGCGTGCGCCAGGACGGGACCCGTTTCTGGGCCAGCGTCATCATCGACCCGATCCACGACGAGCACGGGAACCTGCTCGGCTACGCCAAGATCACGCGCGACATCACCGAGCGCAAGAAAGCCCAGGACGCGCTGCGCGCCAGCGAGGAGCGCTTCCGCCTGCTGGTGCAGGGCGTGTCCGACTATGCGATCTTCATGCTCTCGCCCGAAGGCGTGGTCAGCAACTGGAACGGCGGCGCCGAACGCATCAAGGGCTACTCCGAGCAGGAGATCGTCGGCCAGCACTTTTCCAGCTTCTACACGCCCGAGGAGCGCGAAAGCGGCATGCCGGCGCGCGCGCTCGGCACCGCGATCAAGGAAGGGCGCTACGAGGCCGAAGGCTGGCGCATGCGCAAGGACGGCACGCGCTTCTGGGCCCACGTCATCATCGACGCCATTCACGACGACGAGGGCGAGCTGATCGGCTTCGCCAAGGTCACGCGCGACCTGACCGAGAAGAAGGCCGCGGCCGACGCCCTGGCGGAGGCCAATGCGGCGCTGTTCCAGGCGCAGAAGATGGAGTCGATCGGCCAGCTCACCGGCGGCATCGCCCACGATTTCAACAACCTGCTGTCGGTGCTGGCCAGCGGCCTCGAGGTCCTGACGCTGCGTAGCGGCGGCGGGGCCGACGCCAAGACCCTCGACAGCATGCGCCGCGCGATCGACCGCGGCGCCACGCTCACCCAGCAGTTGCTCGCCTTCGCGCGCCAGCAGCCGCTGCAGCCGGAAACCCACAGCGTCAACCGCCTGATCTCCGGCTTCGAGTCGGTGTTGCGGCGCGCGGTCAACGCCGCGATCGATTTCGAGGTGCACCTGGCGCCGGAGATCCGCGCCACCGTGATCGACAGTGCGCGCTTCGAGTCGGCCCTGCTGAACCTGGTGGTGAATGCGCGCGACGCCATGTCCGACGGCGGGCGCCTGTGCATCGAGACCGGAAACGTGGTGCTGGCCGAACGCGAAGTCAACGGCCTGGCCCCGGGCGCCTACGTCAAGGTGACGGTGGCCGACACCGGCACCGGCATGTCGCCCGAGATCGCGGAGCGCGCCTTCGAGCCCTTCTACACCACCAAGGAGGTGGGCAAGGGCACCGGCCTCGGCTTGTCCCAGGTCTACGGCTTCATCAAGCAGTCCGGCGGCGAGGTGAAGATCCGCACGGCACCGGGCGAGGGCACGTCGATCTCGATCTACCTGCCGGCCGCGCCTGGCCAGGACCTGCCGGCCCAGCAGGAGATTACCGAGACGGTGCTGATCGTCGAGGACGAGCCCGACCTGATGGACGTCGCCTCGGCGCTCTACATCAGCATGGGCTACCAGGTCCTGACCGCGTCGAGCGGCCAGGAAGCGCTGGCGCTGCTGCAGAGCCGCGACATCGACATCCTGTTCACCGATGTCATCATGCCGCACGGGATGAACGGGGTCGAGCTGGCGGCTTATACGCGCAAGCACTATCCGGACGTGAAGATCATCCTGGCCTCGGGCTATCCGCTGCCGGCGCTCAAGCTCGAGCACGCCAACCTGAGCGACTTCGCCTTCGTCAACAAGCCCTATCGCCTGTCCGACCTGGCGCGCGCGCTGCGCTCGGCCGCTTGACGCATCCGCGGCGCGGCTGCGGAGGCGCGATGGCGACCGTGGCCCAGTTGCAGGTGTGGGGCCAAGCGTTGGGCGGAAACACGCAGGGCTGACCGGGCGCTACGCGAAACGTTGCGGCATTCAACGGGTGTACCGCGTGGGCACAAGTGCCCACCCTACGAAAAGCCGGATATTCGAACGTTGTGGTGGGTTTCGCTGTTGTAGGGTGGGCTCTCGAGCCCACGCGGTCGGCAGTCAATCAGAGTCGTACCCAACCGCGCAGCGCCGCGTGGCCAAACCGCAATCACAACCCAAAAATGATATCGCTGATCCGCTCGTAGATCGGATCCGCCGACGGCCCCTTGTTCGGCCAGTTCAGGATATCGAAGTGGTCGTACCCCCGGTAATTCCCGAGGAAATTCCAGGTCCCGCGCACCGGTGTGCCGTCGAAGTCGCGCACCGGGTGGCCGGCGGGCGCGCGCATGCTGGCCGTGTTCACCACGCCGTCGTTGGCGAACCATTCGCTGTCGATGCGTACCCGTCCCGGCGCGCTTTGCGTGTAGCCGCCCATGCCGTGCTGGTGGATCGAGGGCACGATCCATTCGCCGGCATAGGTCTTGAAGTAGGGAATCATGTCGACGCGCGGGTACTGGTGGTTCGAGCTCTGGATCGGGGCGATCGCGCGGTCGGTGCCGTTGCAGCACCAGGCGCCGGCCTCGGTCGCCAGCGTGCCGATCGAGAAGTAGTACACGTGGGGCGAGGTGCGCGCCCATAGGTTGAAGTCGCGCGCGCCGTCCGGCGCCAGTTCCCAGCGCTGGAAGTCGGCCTCGATCAGGTCGCGCAGCGGCGAGCGCAGCTGGGGCAGGATGTCGAGCACGGCGTCGCGCAGCGTGGTGCCGTTGTGCGGCGCCGAGAGCGTGGTCACGCTGCGCACCCAGCCGATCCTGCCGCCCTGGTAGAGCTCGCCATCTCCCTCGCCGGGCGCGCCGTGTTCGAGCAGCTCGACCAGGGCGCGGATCGTGGTGCCGCCCTGGCTGTGGCCGATGAAGTGGATCGGGTGTTCGGCGTCCCAGGCAGGGTAGAGCGCCAGCGGGTAGCCCTGCGGATTGTTGGCATGGTCGGCGGCCCAGCATTTCCCGAAGGGCTTCTGTTCCTGCCCGGGGAGCGGGGTGCGCGAATGGTTCAGGCCATAGTCGACGCAGCCGCCCTTGATTTGCGCATAGAGTTCCGCGGCGCGGTCCCAGTTCGAGCTGATCGCGCCGACGGTGGCGGTGAATACCGTGCGCGGACCCTTGTAGAGCCGCAGGTGGTCGGCGATGTCGTGGTAGCCGCCCCAGTACAGGTAGCCGCTGGTGGGGAAGGCTTCGGGGCCGAAGCCGAGGAAGCCGTGCACCAGCACCACCGGATCGTTGTTGGCGGCGCGCGCCGGCCCCGCCGGCAGCAGGGCCAGCACGATGATCATCAAACGCCAGTCGAGCCAGGCCATG
>DNCF01000163.1:9437-9786 GCA_003484545.1 Massilia sp.
CGCCGGCAGCAGGGCCAGCACCAGCATGGCGAAGAGGATCCGGGTGAGGCACCGCATGAATGGCTCCGAATGGTGGTTTGCCACATTTTCCGGGCTCGGCCGCGCAACGGGTTTGCGCCAGCTCGCGAGTGCTGCGTGTAAACGACACCGGCGCACCACAAGGGTGCGCCGGCGGCTTGACTGTACAAATTACTGGATGAAATAAACGGCGAATTATTCCGCCGGCGCCACCACAGGCTGGGCTGCCGGCTGTGCCGTCGGCACCGTGCTGCCGACCGCGCCCGGCGCGTTCGGGTCGGCCGGGGCGGCGATCGAAGCCGTCATCGTGGCCTTCTCGGCGGCGTCGACG
>DNCF01000164.1:0-171 GCA_003484545.1 Massilia sp.
CGGCTCATCCTTGCTATAGTTGCTCCTTTCGCGCTCCCGGCGCGTGGCAATACCGAACAATGAGGAAGCAATGAAGAAGCAAGCAGTGGTCGCCGCCGCCCTGGCGGTGTCGAGCCTGGCATCGGCCCAGGAAGTCGTCCGGATCGGCCACTCGGCCGCCGTCACCGGCCC
>DNCF01000164.1:304-5884 GCA_003484545.1 Massilia sp.
CGGCGCCCGCATGGCGATCGAGGCCCTGAACGCGCGCGGCGTGACGATCGGCGGCAAGAAGGCGCGCTTCGAGCTGGTGGCCGAGGACGACGGCGGCGACCCGAAGCAGGCCACCAACGTGGCCCAGAAACTGGTCGACGGCCGCGTCAACGGCGTGGTCGGCCACGAGACCTCGGGCACCACGATTCCGGCCTCGAAGATCTACCACCAGGCCGGCATTCCGCAGATCTCGCCGTCGAGCACCAGCCCGAAATACACCCAGCAGGGCTTCAACACGGCGTTCCGCGTGGTGGCCAACGACGTGCAGCTGGGCCAGGCGCTGGGGCGTTATGCGGTGAAGGACATGGGCGCGCGCCGCGTCGCCGTGATCGACGACCGCACCGCCTACGGCCAGGGCCTGGTCATGGAATTCGCCAAGGGGCTGCGCCAGCAGGGCGCCAGCATCGTCGCGCGCGAATTCACCCACGACAAGGCCAGCGACTTCAGCGCCATCCTGACCAAGATCCGCGCCCAGAAGCCCGACCTGGTCTTCTTCGGCGGCATGAGCGCGGTGGCCGGGCCCATGCTGCGCCAGATGAAGCAGCTCGGCATGAACGTGAAAATGATGGGCGGCGACGGCATCTGCTCGGACGAGATCCATAAACTGTCGGGCGGCGCGATGGCGGACGGTCAGGTCTTCTGCGCCGAGGCCGGCGGCGTCGATGCTGCCGGCAAGGCGGCGATGGACAAGTTCCGCGCCGACTACCGGAAGCGTTTCGGCATCGATGTCCAGATCAACGCGCCCTACGCCTACGACGCCGTGATGACGATGGCCGAGGCCATGGTCAAGGCCGGTTCCTCGGCGCCGGCGAAGTACCTGCCGGTGCTGGCGAAGATCGACACCAAGGGTGTCACCGGACCGATTGCCTTCGACGCGCGCGGCGACATCCGCGACGGCACCATCACCCTGTACACCTTCAAGGGCGGACGCCGCACGGTCCTGGCCGTCACCAAATAAGCGCCAGCCAAGCGTCAAACAAGCGCAACACAAGCCCGACACCCGGCGGGCGGCTTTGCCGGCTTTCGTCGCGTCAACCCTCCTGCCGCGCGTGCGGCGCGCGGCGACCGGGTTACACTGTTCCCGGGCACGGGCAGGAACGCTCGCGCCTGCCGGGGCGGGCCGCGCCCCGTATCCGCCGCCGGAGGCCGCATGGACAGGTCGGAGAAGGCCGGGCCGGCCGGTCCCGGGCCCTTGCAGAGCCTGTGGACCCTGGTCGACAACCTGGACGCCTGCTTCTACGTCAAGGACGTGGACGGCCGCTACCTGTTCGCCAACCGCGCGCTCGGGCTCGTGTTCGATGCCGATCCCGGCGCCATCGTCGGCCACGGCGACGGCGATTTCGTCGACCTGGCGCGTTGCGACTCCATCCTCGTTACCGACCGCGAAGTGCTGGCCACCGGCGCCAAGCTCGAGCGCGACGAATTGCTCTACCTGGCCGGGCGCGGACGCCGGGTGTTCCGCACCGTGAAACTCCCGCTGTTCGACGCCGAGCGCCGCGTGATCGGCCTGTGCGGCATCTCGACCGACATTACCGAAGAGCGCCGCACGGTCGATGAGCTCATCCGGCGCAATCTCCTGTTCGACACGATTCTCTCGAACGTCGACAGCGCCATCTTCCTGAAGGACCGCGAAGGCCGCTACCTGTATGCCAACCGGCGCGTGCTCGACATCTTCGGCGTGGAGCTCGAGGAACTGCTCGGGCGCACCGACCGGGACGTCCTGCCTGCCGACGTCGTGGTGCCGCTGGAGGAGAACGACCGCGCCGTGCTGGCCGGCCAGCCGCAGGCGGTGGAGGAGCTGGTGACGGATGCCCAGGGAAACAAGCACGTCTTCTGGACGCGCAAGATCCTGCTCGACCTGCCGGACCAGCCGGTGTGCATGCTCGGCCTGTCGACCGAGATCACCGAACTGCGTGGCCTGCGCACCCGCCTCGAGCACGAGCGCGTGACCGATTCCCTGACCGGGCTGGCGAACCGGCTCAGGTTCGAGGCCGCCCTCGACGAACACCTGCAGGCGGCCGGGACGGGCGCGCCGGCCGGCGCGCGGCTGGCGGTGGCCATCTTCGACCTCGACCAGTTCAAGTACATCAACAACAATTTCGGCCAGGCGGTCGGCGACCAGCTGATCCAGATGGTCGCCCTGCGCCTGCAACAATGCGGCGTCTCGATCGGCAACCTGGCGCGCCTGTCGGGCGACGAGTTCGCCTTCACGCTGCCCTATGAGGGATCGGTCGAGGAGCTGGCGCGCGAGATCGAGCAGGTCCGCGCCTTCCTGTCGCAACCCTATCCGGTCCTGCAGCAGCCGCTGCACCTGACGTTCAGCGCCGGGATCAGCCTGTCCGGCGCGGACGGCAACAGCGCCAACGAACTGCTCGGCCGGGCCGAGGCGGCGATGTACTCGGCCAAGGACCACGGCCGCGACCAGTACCGCTTCTACTCGCGCTCGCTCGGCGCGACCGTGGCGGACCGGGTGGCGCTGGAGCGCGACCTGCGCGCGGCGATGGGCTCGAGCCAGTTCATGCTGCACTACCAGCCGAAGATACGGCGCGACGGCACTGTGGCCGGTTTCGAGGCCCTGATCCGCTGGAACCGGCCCGGCGTCGGCCTGGTGGCGCCGGACCGTTTCATCCCGCTGGCCGAGCAGCTCGGCCTGCTCCTGGGGCTGGGGCGCTGGGTGATCGACGAGGCCTGCCGCCAGATCGTGCGCTGGCGCAGCCAGGGCATGGGCGAGGTGCCGGTGGCGGTGAACTTGTCGACCAGCCAGCTGACCAGCGCCGAGCTGCCGGACTACGTGTTCGAGACCATCCGCCGCCACGCGCTGGCGCCCGGCAGCCTGGAGATGGAACTGACCGAATCGATGATGATGTCCGACCCCGAGCTGGCGATCGCGATCCTGACCCGGCTCAGGCGCGGCGGGGTCGCGCTCTCGATCGACGACTTCGGCACCGGCTTCTCGTCGATGGCCTACCTGCGCCAGCTGCCGGTGAACTACCTCAAGCTGGACCGCTCGTTCGTGCGCAACATCGCCGACGACCCGAAGGATGCCGACCTGTGCGCCGGCATCATGGCGCTGGCGCACAAGCTCGACATGCACGTGGTGGCCGAGGGCGTCGAAACGCGCGCCCAGCACGACGCGCTGGCCGCCGCGAATTGCGACCTGTTCCAGGGTTTCCTGTTCAGCCAGCCGATGTCGGCGGCGCAGGCGACGGAGTTCCTGCGGCGCTGAGCGGTGCCGGCTTTGCCAGGGTCGGCTCTCGAGCACACGCGGATGCACATGATGCAAACGGGCGTTTTTTCGCGGCGTGCGGCCGCGAAGGAAGGCGCGGGTAGGTCTGCGATGAGACAGCGTGGGCTCGAGAGCCCACGCTACGGAAAACCCGGCCGCCGGTCGCGCTCAATCCGGCATCACGTCCTTGAGCACGCCGATCGGCTGGTTGACCAGCTTGCCGTTCACCTTCTTCACCTCGCGGATGTACATGTTCTGGACGATGTCGCGGGTCTTGGGGTCGATGCTGATCGGGCCGCGCGGGCTGTTCCACTTCATGCCCGACAGGGTTTTTACGGCCGCGTCGCCCGTCACCTTGCCGTTCAGCTTGCGCACGGTCTCGTAGATCATGCCCATGGTGTCGTAGGCCGCGACGGTCACGAAGGTCGGCGCCGGACGGTTCGGGTTGGCATCGGCGTAGGCCTTGAGGAAGGCCTTGTTCGCCTCGTTGTCGAGCGCGGTGGAGTAGTTCAGCACCGTGACCGCGCCCAGCGCGCGTTCGCCCAGGGCTTCCAGGGTCGGCGAGTCGCTGGTCATGTCGCCCACGCCCAGGAACTTGATGCCGGCCTTGTCCAGGCCCTTGTCGCTGAAGGCCTTCAGCAGGCCGGCGCCGTCCTCCGCGCCCGGCGCGAAGAAGAACAGGGCGTCCGGCTTCTGGTCCTTCACGCGCTGCACGAAGGGCGAATAGTCGGGGTTGGCCAGCGGCACGCGCGAGGAGCCGACGATCTTGCCGCCTCCCTCCTGCAGACCCTTTGCGAACTTGGCCTCGGCGTCGTGCCCGGTGCTGTAGTCGGTCACCAGCGAGTACACGTTGCTGATCTTGTTCTGCGCGGTCCAGGTGCCGAAGGGTTCGGTCATCTGCTGCATCGTCATCGAGGTGCGCAGCATGTAGGGCGACTTGGCCGTGATGCCGGTGGTGACCGCGTTCATCACGATCATCGGCGTCTTGCCCTGGGTCGCGACCGGCGCCACCGCCAGCGCGCTCGGCGTGAGCGAGAAGCCGATCAGGAAGCTCACCTTCTCGCGCCCGATCAGTTCCTGGGCCGCGCGCTTCGACAGCTCGACGTTGCTGCCGCCGTCGTCGCGGTAGATGACCTGGATCTTCTTGCCGGCCACGGTGTCGCCGTGCTGCTTCATGTAGGTCTTGATGCCGTCCTCGAAGGGCTTGCCGATGTTGACGAAGGGGCCGGTCAGGGCGGCGATCACGCCGATCTTGATCGTGTCGCCGTTCTGCGCGTGGGCGGGGCCGCCGGCAAAGGGCAGGAATGCGAGGCCGATGCAGGCCAGGGTCTTCAGTTTCATGTCGTCTCCTCGTTATTGTAAGTAGGTGCCGCTGAAAGGTGCCGCTAATTACCGTGAACCGTGCTGAAAATCGTCTGTGTCTCGGTGCCGTCGTACATGGCGTCGACCAGCGCCGCGCGCCGGCTCAGGACCGCCGCCTGGTTGATCGACCCCTTGTCGGTCTGCTCGCGGTGGTCGATCGAGGGCGGCTCGGCGAGCAGCAGCATGCGTTCGATCCGCTTCGAGGAACCGGTGGCGTCGACGTTCAAGTCGTCCAACAGGCGCTGGAAGTGGCCGCGCACGGGCGCGCTTGCCAGCACCTCGGCGGCCGGCGTGCCGGCCGGCAGGCCCGAGAGCGCGGTGCAGTGGTCCATGCGCGGGAACACCATCACCCCGATGCTGCTGCGGTTCAGGCCCGTGACCACCGCGTCCTGCACGTAGGGCGCGCCCTGGCTGATGACGCGCGCGCGCAGCGGCCCGACGCTCACGAACGTGCCCGAGCTGAGCTTGAAGTCTTCGGCGATGCGGCCGTCGAACATGAAGCCCAGCGTCGGCTGTTCCGGGTCGACGAAGCGCAGCGCGTCGCCGGTGCAGTAGTAGCCGTCCTCGTCGAAGGCCTCCGCCGTCAGGTGGGGCGCGCGCCAGTAGCCCGGCGTGACGTGGGGCCCGTGGAAGCGCGCTTCCAGCTTGTCGCCGATCGGCACCAGCTTGACCTTGCAGCCCGGCGCCGGCACGCCGACATAGCCCGCCTTCACGATCGGTCCGGTGCCGAAGGTGCAGGACGGCGAGGTCTCGGTCATGCCCAGGCCCGTCATGATGCGGATGGTCTCGCCGCAGCGCTGCAGGGCGACCCGGTCGAGATGGTCCCAGCAGGCCTGGGACAAGCCGGCCCCGGCGCAGAAGAACAGCTTCACGCGCGAGAAGAAGTTGGCGGCCAGCTGGTCGTCGTGCTCGAGCGCTTCGGCCAGCATCTCGAAGCCGGCCGGGATGTTGAA
>DNCF01000165.1 GCA_003484545.1 Massilia sp.
GCTCTTCCGATCTTCGTACTGGCGCGCCAGTACGACGTGGTCGAGATCCGGCGGACGTGGATCTTCGACATGGCGATCAGGCTGGAGTGATGGAGGAGGGCAGGATCAGCCGTGCAGGATGATCCGCCTTTGGCTATCGACGCGTGGGTCATCCGGCCCAGTGGACCGGATGACGAGCCGCCTGCCCTGCGTCAGCCCGTGTTGCGCAGGCCCGCCGCGACCCCGTTGATCGACAGGTGGATGCCGCGGTGCACGCGCGGATCCATCTCGCCCGGTTCACGCGACATCGCCCGGTGGCGGTGGATCAGCTCGACCTGCAGGTGGTTCAGCGGGTCGAGGTAGGCAAAGCGGTTCTGGATCGAGCGCGCCAGCAGCGGGTTGCCAGCCAGGCGTTCGCTGGCGCCGGTGATCGCTTCCAGGCGGCGGATGGTCTCGCCGTGCTCGGCCGCGATGCGCTTGAAGATGCGTTCGCGCAGCGCGGCGTCGGGCACCAGGCCGGCATAGCGCGAGGCGATCGCCAGGTCCGTCTTGGCCAAGACCATATCCATGTTCGACAGCAGGGTCGCGAAGAAGGGCCACTCGCGGAACATCTCCTGCAGCGTCGCCAGGCGCGCGTCGCGTTCCTCCTGCGGCGCGTCCTCGATCCAGCTGGCCACCGCCGAACCGAAGCCGTACCAGCCCGGCAGCAGCAGGCGGCACTGGCCCCAGGAGAAGCCCCAGGGGATCGCCCTCAGGTCCTCGATGCGGCGCGTCGACTTGCGCGAGGCCGGGCGCGAACCGAGGTTCAGTTCGGCGATCTCGGCGATCGGCGTGGCGGCGAAGAAGTAGTCGGTGAAGCCCGGCGTCTCGTAGACCAGGTCGCGGTAGGCTTTGTAGGCGCGCGCGGACAGTTCCGCCATCACGCCTTCGAAGCGCGCCAGGCGCTCGGCCTTCGCACCTTCTGCCGCGTGCGGCGTCAGGCTCGCTTCCAGCGTGGCCGCCACCAGCAGCTCCAGGTTGCGCCGGCCGATCTCGGGATTCGAGAACTTCGAGGCGATGATCTCGCCCTGTTCGGTCAGGCGGATCTGGCCATTCACCGTGCCCGGCGGCTGCGCCAGGATCGCCTGGTAGCTGGGGCCGCCGCCGCGGCCGACGGTGCCGCCGCGGCCGTGGAACAGGCGCAGCTTCACGCCCGCGCGTTCGAACACTTCGACCAGCTTCAGCTCGGCCTGGTAGAGCTCCCAGTTCGAGGTCAGGAAGCCGCCGTCCTTGTTCGAGTCCGAGTAGCCGAGCATGACTTCCTGCAGCCGGCCCTGGTGTTCGATGATGCGCGCCACCGGCGGCAGGGCCATCCAGGTTTCCATGATGTTCGCCGCGCGCTGCAGGTCGGGGATGGTCTCGAACAGCGGGATCACCATCACTTCGGACATGCCCTGCGAGACCTTCAGCAGGCCGCCTTCCTTCTGCAGCAGCAGCACCTCGAGCAGGTCCGACACCGCCTCGGTGTGCGAGATGATGTAGTTGCGGATCGCCCGCGCGCCGTAGCGCTGGCGGATCTCGCGCGCCGCGCGCACGATGGCCAGCTCGGATTCGGTCTCTTCCGAATACGATTCGTAGGGCGTGTACAGCAGGCGCGGCTGGGCCAGTTCGGCCAGCAGCAGCGCCACTTTGTAGTCCTCGGACAGGGCCGCGTAGTCGGCCTCGACGCCGGCCTTTTCGAACAGCTCGGCCAGCACGCGTTCGTGCACGTCCGAGGTCTGGCGCATGTCGAGCGAGGCCAGGTGGAAGCCGAAGATGCGCGCCGCCCGCATCAGGCCGGCCAGGCGCGGCAGGATCAGCATGGCGCCGTGGTTCGCCGCCAGCGATTCGGCCACGATCTCGAGGTCGGCCGCGAATGCGTTGGCATCGAGATAAGGCGCGGCATGGCCGACTTCCTTGCGCAGGATGTTGGTCGCGCCGAGCTCGCGCGCGCTGGCCGCCAGGCGCGCGTAGATGCCGATCAGGGCGCGGCGGTAGGGTTCGTCCTCGCGGTGCGGCGACTGGTCGGTCGAGCGTTCGGCCAGCGACTGCATGGCCGGGGTGATGTCGACCATCAGGGTCGAGGTCGACAGTTCGGCGCCGAGCGCGTGCACTTCGTCCAGGTACCAGTCGAGAATGGTGGTGGCGTGGCGCATCACGGCGTGGCGCATGGTGTCGGCGTTCACGTTCGGGTTGCCGTCGCGGTCGCCGCCGATCCAGCTGCCCATCTGCACGTAGGCGCTGTCGCCCAGTTGCGCCGGCTTGCCGTGGTACTGGACGCCGATCTCGTCCTCGATGTCGTCGTACAGGGCAGGCAGCTCGCGTAGGAAAGTGATGCGGTAGTAGGACAGCGCATTCTCGATCTCGTCGGCCACCGTCAGCTTGGTGTAGCGCAGCATGCGCGTCTGCCACAGGGTGGCGATGCGCGCGTGCATCAGCTGCAGGTTGCGCACCTGCTCCTTCGGCGTCAGCGGCAAGTCGCGCTCGGCCAGCAGGCGCGCGATGTCGTGCTCGGCGTCGAGGATGCTCTTGCGCTGGACCTCGGTCGGGTGGGCGGTGAGCACCGGCGAGATCAGGGCGTTCTTGAAGAAGTTCTCGACCGTGTGCTGGTCCACGCCGGCGGCGCGCAGCTTGCCCAGGGCGTAGCCGACGCTGCCTTCGCGCGGCGGCGAGCCGTTCAGCAGGTGGGCGCGGCGGCGCCGGTTGTGGTGCTGGTCCTCGGCGATGTTGGCCAGGTGCGAGAAGTAGGAAAAGGCGCGCACCACGGAAATCGTCTGGTTGCGGGTGAGCTTGTGCAGCAGGCTGGTGAGTTCCTGGCCGGCTTCCGGATCGGCGTCGCGCCGGAAGCGCACGGCGGTCTGGCGGATGGTCTCGACGACGTCGAAGACGGCGTCGCCTTCCTGGTCGCGCAGCACGTCGCCGAGCAGGCGGCCGAGCAGGCGGATGTCTTCTTTCAGCGGGGCGTCCTTGTCGGCGCCGGCGAGGGTGTCGGGTGCAACGGGTTTGTCCATATCGACCACTGATTCTCTAA
>DNCF01000166.1:0-165 GCA_003484545.1 Massilia sp.
GGTCGGGCTGATGAAGCGGGTCGCCTCGTTGATCGCGAACGGCATCAGGCATACGTCCCAGCCGGCGAGGAATGCCGGCAGGTCGGCGTAATCGCGCTGGCCGAGGTAATGGATGTTCGGCCGGCGCGGCAGTTCGTCCTCGGTGATCTTCACCACCGGGCCGAC
>DNCF01000166.1:361-3069 GCA_003484545.1 Massilia sp.
CACCACCGGGCCGACCAGCACCAGTTGCCAGTCGGGATGGGCGTCGGCCAGTGCCCCCACCAGGTCGAGGTCGACGCGCTCGTCGATGACGCCGTAGAAGCCGAGCCGCGGATGGGGGATCGCTTCCTGCGCCGGATGGCTGGCCACGGCGCCTTGCGCCTGGCGGAAGTGCTCGACATCGACGCTGCTCGGGAAGCAGTGCACGCTCGGATGGCGGTGGCGCTTGGCCTCGTACAGGCTGGGGCCGCCGGCGAACACCAGGTCGGCCAGGTTGAGCAGCGCCGACTCGCGCTGCAGCAGCTGGCGCGGCGCCTTCTTGAACGAGGCCAGCTCGTCCATGCAATCGTAGACCACCAGGCGCGCATCGAGCTCCTTGAGCAGGGGCAGCGCCATCGGCGTATAGAACCAGACGATCGGGCGCACGGAAGCCGGCAGCAGGTCGGCCAGCAGCGGCGCCACCAGGGCGATCTGGTCGTCATGGAAACCAGGCACGTCGATCGGGGTGCGCGGGCGGCACACGGTGATGTTCGGCAGCGGACTGCCGCGTTCGAGCCGGGCCGGCCCTTGCGGGTCGTGCATCGGTTCCTCGACGATCACGATGCGGTAATGGCGCGCGAGCCGCGTGAGCAGGTGTTGCGGGCGCTGAAATACAAAATCCCAGCGCAAGTGGCTGAAGACGACGATCGTATGCATGATCTCTCCTTTCACCCTGTCGGGCGGGCGGTCGGTTGATTGAATCCTCCTGTATTGCGCCCGACCGCCCGCGCGCACGAAGGCGCGCCTCAGGCTGGATCGGGTCCCTTTTCCTCCTCGTCATTGCTCATTTGCAGAGACACGTTGCGCGTGGCCGCCGAGATCACCTCGAACGGCAGCTTGGGCGTGCGGTCGGCATTGAGCAGTCCGTTCGCTTCCTGGAAGGTGTCGGCGAACTGGGTGTAGCAAAAGCCGGCGAACATGAAGGTCTCGTTGACCACCTTCAGCAGCGAGCGATACAGGTTGTGGAAGCCCTCGGCCGTGGTCGAGCGCGAGTAGCCCCAGGTGCCCTCTTCCGGCTCGCCCTTGGTGTCGAAGGCGATGCCGCCGAATTCGGTCAGCACGATCGGCTGGCCGCGGTGCGGGAAGCCGTCGAGGGTCAGGATGCGCCCGCCCGGCCGGCGCTGGTCGAACAGGGTGCGTACCGGGTCCGTGACTTCGTAGCGCGCCCTCACCTTTTCCGGGTCGCAGTCGTAGTCGTGGATGCCGAGGATGTCGGTGGCGGAGGCCTCCCAGCCGTCGTTGCCGATCACCGGCCGCGTCGCGTCCAGCGTGCGCGTCAGGTGGTAGAGCGCCTCGACCGCGTTGCGATGCGCCTGCGTCAGGGTCAGGTTCGGCACGCCCCAGGACTCGTTGAAGGCAACCCAGACGATGATGCAGGGGTGGCTGTAGTCGCGCTCGATGGCCTCGGTCCACTCGCGCACCATGCGCGTGATCGCGCGCGGGCTGAAGCGGTAGGCCGACGGCATTTCTTCCCACACCAGCAGGCCCAGCTTGTCGGCCCAGTACAGGTAGCGCGGATCCTCGATCTTCTGGTGCTTGCGCACGCCGTTGAAGCCCATCAGCTTGGCCAGCTCGACGTCGCGCTTGAGGTGCTCGTCGGAAGGCGCGGTCAGGAAGGACTCGGGCCAGTAGCCCTGGTCGAGCACCAGGCGCAGCTGGTAGGGCCTTCCATTGAGCATCAGGCGGTCGCGGTTGATCGCGAAGGCGCGCAGCGCCGTGTAGGAGCGGATGCGGTCGACCACGCGGTCGCCGCAGCGCAGCGTCACCTCGGCGTCGAGCAGGGTCGGACGCTCCGGGCTCCACAGCAGTTCGTTGCGCGAGTCGTCGATGCCGGGGTCGGACAGCGCGATCTTGCGGTTCGCCTCGCCGGCCAGCAGCTTGTAGTGGTCGTCGGCCAGCAGGTGCTCGCCGTGCCAGATCTTGACCTCGACGAACATGTCGTCGCGGATCTCGCCGCCGGCGAAGACCTCGCAGCCGATCTCGAAGGTCTCGAAGATCGGGGTCCACTTCAGCTTGCTGATGAAGGTCTTGTCGACCTGCTCCACCCAGACCGTCTGCCAGATGCCGGTGGTGCGCGGATACCAGATCGAGTGCGGCTCGAGCAGCCAGTCCTGCTTGCCGCGCGGCTTGGCCAGGTCGAAGGGGTCGTCCTCGACGTAGACCGTGACCACCTGCTTGCCGTCGGCATTCAGCGCCGCGGTGATGTCGCAGGAAAACGGGGTGTGCCCGCCCTCGTGCTCGGCCACGCGCTGGCCGTTGACCCAGACGCGCGCGCTATAGTCGACCGCGCCGAAGTGCAGGATGGTGCGGCCCTCGGTCGGGGTCACGGTGAATTCGCGCTCGTACCAGCAGACACGGTGAAAGCCCGTGTCCTTGATGCCGGACATCGCGGTCTCGGGCGCGAACGGCACCTCGATCTCATGGGTCCATGCGGTGATGTCGCCCGGCAGCTTGAAACGCATCTCGTCGTCGAAACAGAAGCGCCACTTGCCGTTCAGGCTCATCCAGTTGTCGCGCACCAGTTGGGGACGTGGATATTCAAACTGACTCATTGTTTTCCTTTCTTTCAGCCGGAACCGGAATCAGGATGCGGCCCTGGCGGCCGTCCTTGTCGTTGTATTGCGCCAGCGCGCCCTCGGCCGCCCGTGCGACAGCGTCCATCCGGTCAGGCG
>DNCF01000358.1:0-4366 GCA_003484545.1 Massilia sp.
CGGCCAAGCCCGGCCCGCCAAGCCCGGCCCGCGTCATGCGGGCCGAACCGCTCCCGTCCATGAATCGTCAACTCACCGCCTCCACCGCCCTCCTGCTCACGGTGCCGCCCGTGCTCTGGGCCGGCAACGCGATCGTCGGCCGCCTGGTGCGCGACGCCGTGCCGCCGATGACCCTGAACCTGCTGCGCTGGACGATCGCGCTGGCGGTGCTGCTGCCGCTCGGGCGCGCCGCCCTGCGCGCCGGCAGCGGCGCGCTGTCGAACTGGCGCCGCTACAGCATGCTGGGTCTGCTCGGGATCGGTCTCTACAACTCGCTGCAGTACCTGGCCCTGCAGAGCTCGACCCCGATCAATGTCACCCTGGTCGCCTCCGGCATGCCGGTCTGGATGCTGCTGGTTGGCCGCCTGTTCTTCAAGGCCAAGGTGCGCCCGCGCCAGGTCGGCGGCGCCCTGCTGTCGATCGTTGGCGTGCTGGTGGTGCTGTGCCGCGGCGACATCCACCAGCTGGCGGCGCTGCGCCTGGTGCCCGGCGACCTGTACATGATCCTGGCGACCATCGCCTGGTCCTTCTACAGCTGGCTGCTGATGCAGCAGCGCGACGTGCCGGCGGTGCGCGCCGACTGGGCGGCCTTCCTGCTGATCCAGGTCGGCTACGGTGTGCTGTGGTCTAGCGCCCTCTCGGGCCTGGAGGCGGCGACCGTTGGCATCGAGGTCGCCTGGAGCTGGCCGGTCGCGGCAGCCCTGCTCTACGTGGCGATCGGCCCCGCGATCATCGCCATGCGCTGCTGGGGTGCCGGCGTGCAGCGCGCCGGCCCGACCCTGGGCTCCTTCTTCATCAACCTGACGCCCTTGTTCACGGCCCTGCTGTCGTCCGCCTTCCTGGGCGAGGCGCCCCATCTCTACCATGCGCTGGCTTTCCTCCTGATCGTCGGCGGGATCGCCGTGTCGGCGCGCTAGCCGGCCAGGGCGCGGCGTCTTCTCACAGCCCCTGCCGCCTTTCGCCTACAGGAAACGTGTGTTAGCCGACCCGGCAAGAATGCTACGATCCCAGGGACAGGAGGACGAAGCAAGATGGCTGAAGGTTTCACGCGACAGGACGGGAGTGCGGCATCGGCTGGGCAGTCGGCCGATCAGTCGGCCAATCGGTCGGCCGAGCGCCTGGCAGCGCAGTTGGCTGAATTCCTGGCGCGCCATCCGAAAACGCTGGTGCTGACGGGCGCCGGCCTGTCGACCGCCTCGGGCATTCCCGATTACCGCGACCGCGACGGCGTGCGCCGCGGCCGGCCGCCGATCCAGGGTCCGGAGTTCCGGCGTTCGGAACTGGTGCGGCGCCGCTACTGGGCGCGCAGCATGATCGGCTGGCCGGTGCTGGCCAAGGCAGCGCCGAACGCCGGGCATGAGGCATTGGCGGCGCTGGAAGGCGCGGGGCGGCTGGGATCGCTGCTGACCCAGAACGTCGACGGCCTGCACCAGCGTGCCGGGAGCCACGCCGTGCTCGAGCTGCACGGGAACATCCATTCGGTGCTCTGCATCGACTGCGGCGCGCGCATGCCGCGCGCATTCGTGCAGCAGCAGCTGGTCGACGCCAACCCGCACATGGCAGGAACGATGGCAACGCCGCTGCCCGACGGCGATGCCCAGCTCGAACCGGACGCGCTCGACGATTTCCGCCTGCCCTGGTGCCCGCACTGCAACGGCACCCTGATGCCCGACGTCGTCTTTTTCGGCGATAACGTACCGCCGCCGCGCACCGCCTGTGCGCTGGCGCAGATGGAAGCGGCCGACGCCCTGCTCGTGGTGGGCTCCTCGCTGATGGTGTATTCGGGGTTCCGCTTCTGCCGCCTGGCGGCCGAAGGCGCCAAGCCGATCGCCGCCGTCAACCTGGGGCGCACCCGTGCCGATCACCTGTTCAAACTGAAGCTCGAGGCATCGGCCGAGGCGCTGCTGCCGCGTGTGGCCCGGCTGCTGGGCGCCGACAACGCCCCGCTGCCGATCAGCGAAATCAAGGAAAAGGGGAAACTGTGAAGACAGACTACGACCTGACACGCATGACGACACGCGACACCGGCGCCGCCCCGGCCCGGGGCGGATGGCAGGCCAAGGCCCTGGTAGGCGGCCTGGCCCTGGCGGCATCCTATTTCTACGTGCGCGCCAGGACGGCGCAGGTCGAACGCGAGAATCCGCCGCGCGGACGCTTCATCGAGGTCGACGGCGTGCGCCTGCACTACATCGAACGCGGCGAGGGCCCGGTGGTGGTGCTCCTGCATGGCAACGGCATCGTCGCCAACGACTTCGAAACCAGCGGCGTGTTCGACGCCCTGAGCGAGCGTTACCGGGTGATCGCCTTCGACCGGCCCGGCTACGGCTACAGCGAGCGCCCGCGCACCACGCTGTGGACGCCCGACGCCCAGGCGCGCCTGCTGCACCACGCGCTGCAGGAACTGAAGGTCGATTCGAGCATCGTGGTCGGCCACTCCTGGGGCACGATGGTCGCCATGGCGATGGGCCTGCAGGTGCCGGATTTCGTGCGCGGACTGGTGCTGCTGTCGGGCTACTACTACCCGACGGTACGCATGGATGTGCCGATCATGGCTCAGCCGGCGATCCCGCTGGTCGGCGACGTCCTGCGCTACACGGTCTCCCCGCTGGTCGCGCGCCTGCTCTGGCCGCTGATGAAGAAGCGCGTGTTTTCGCCGATGAAGGTCTCGGAGCGCTTCAACCGGCTCCCGGTGTGGATGATGCTGCGCCCGAAACAGCTGCGCGCAAGCGGCGCCGAAGCCGCGATGATGGCGCCGGCCGCGATGTCGCTGGCCAAACGCTACGGCCAGCTGCGCGTACCGGTGCAGATCCTGTGCGGCACCCGGGACAGGATGCTCATGCCGTCGACCCATTCCGAGCACCTGCACCAGACCCTGGAACGCGCAGGCCGCGACAGCGAACTGCAGCTCGAGCCGGGCGTCGGCCACATGGTGCATTACGCGCATCCGGAAATGGTGGCGCGCGCCGTGGATGCCATCGCGGCCCAGGTGGGCGAACCGGTGACGCTGCGCAGCCCGCGCGCCGAAGCGTTGGCGCGGGCCGGCGAGAGCGGGGTTTGAGATCCGGATGAGCAAGGGATGTGATCATCCCGATGCCGGTCAGGTAGCGGCGTAGGGTGGACGGGGTCCCCGTCCACGCGTTCAACTGGAACATGCGTTGTCGCAGCGCGTCGCAGCTTTGAACTGGCACGGCCTGCCGGCGTACTAGTCCGCGTGGGCACGAGTGCCCACCCTGCCGGGAAAACGCGCGTCAGCTGACAATGCGCAGCGAATAGTCGGTTGCGCGCACGTCCTTGGTCAGGCTGCCGATCGAGATGCGGTCGACGCCGGTCTCGGCGATGGCGCGCACGGTCTGCATGTTGATGCCGCCCGAGGCTTCCAGCAGGGCGCGCCCCGCGTTCACCTTTACCGCTTCGCGCATCATGTCGAGGTCGAAGTTGTCGAGCAGGACCGACTGCACGCCGGCCGCCAGCGCTTCCTCGAGTTGGGCGATGGTCTCGACTTCGATCTGCACCGTGACACCTGCATTCAGCGCGTTCGCGTTCTCCAGCGCGCGGGTCACGCCGCCGGCGGCCGCGATGTGGTTTTCCTTGATCAGGATGCCGTCGTACAGGGCCATGCGCTGGTTCTTGCCGCCGCCGACGCGCACCGCGTACTTCTGCGCCTGGCGCAGGCCCGGCAGGGTCTTGCGGGTGTCGAGGATCGCGGCATTGGTGCCCGCAATCACGTCCACGTAGGTGCGGGTGGCCGAGGCCACGCCCGACAGCAGCTGCATGAAATTCAGCGCGGCGCGCTCGGCGGTCAGCAGCGAACGGGGCGAACCTTCGATGGTGCAGACCACGCTGTCGGCCGTCATCAGGTCGCCCTCGGCGTACTGCCAGTCGATTTCGATGTCCTGGTCGACCGCCAGCATCACGCCTTCGAACCAGGGCGCGCCGCACAGCACGGCATCCTCGCGCACGATCACGCGGGCCTTCGCGCGCGGCTCCTGCGGCACCAGCATGCCGGTCAGGTCGCCGGTGCCGACGTCTTCCAGCAGCGCGGCCAGGATATTTTGCTCGAAGGCGGCCTGCAGCTTCTCGTCGAACTGGTCGTAAGGATTGCGTAGCGTGGTCATGCGGGGCCTACTCCCGAAAACAGTTGGGTATTGTTCTCCAGCGCGCCTTGCGGCAGCGCCTGGGCTTTTTTCGCGGCGGCGAAATCGAGCATGCGGTCGATCGCGCGCACGGCCTGGCGGCCGATGTCCGGATCGACGAAGACTTCGTTGGCGCCGGTTTCGAGCACGTCGGCGAGGTTCTTCAGGCCGTTCATCGCCATCCACGGGCAGTG
>DNCF01000358.1:4478-7995 GCA_003484545.1 Massilia sp.
CTTGCCCGGCGCGGCCATGCGCATCTTGTGCAGGATGCCGTTGTCGGTGGCGACGATGAAGGTCGTCGCATCCATGGTCTGGGCCGCGTTGATCAGCTGGGTGGTCGAGCCGACCACGTCGGCCTGGGCCACAACGTTGGCGGGCGACTCGGGATGGACCAGCACCTTGGCGTCCGGATGCTGGGCCTTGAGCAGGTCGAGTTCGATGCCTTTGAACTCGTCGTGCACCAGGCAGGAGCCCTGCCACAGCAGCATGTCGGCGCCGGTCTGTTTCTGGATATACGAACCCAGGTGGCGGTCGGGCGCCCACAGGATCTTCTTGCCCTGCTCGTGCAGGTGCTTGACGATGTCCAGGCCGATCGACGAGGTCACCATCCAGTCGGCGCGCGCCTTCACGGCGGCGCTGGTGTTGGCGTACACCACCACCGTGCGGTCCGGATGCTGGTCGCAGAAGGCCGCGAACTCGTCGGCCGGGCAACCCAGGTCGAGCGAACAGGTCGCTTCCAGGTCCGGCATCAGGATGGTCTTCTCGGGGCTGAGGATCTTGGCGGTCTCGCCCATGAAGCGCACGCCGGCCACCACCAGGGTTTTCGCCGGATGATCGCGGCCGAAGCGCGCCATTTCGAGGGAATCCGAGACGCAGCCGCCGGTTTCCTCGGCCAGGTCCTGCAGCTCGGGATCGACGTAGTAGTGGGCGACCAGGACCGCTTCCTTTTCCTTCAGCAGGCGGCGGATGCGCTCCTTCAGTTCGCGCTTTTCCTCGAGCGTCGGGGTTGCGGGGACCTTGGCCCAGGCGTGGGCGGTGCAGGCGGCGCCGTCCTGCGGGTGGTCGTATTCGAAGGTCTTGATGGGGATGTTCATGCGAAGCTTGCTCTCACATGCTCGCGCCGGCACGCACCGCGGCGGGCCGACGCCGGTTGGACGCGTGGACGGCAAAGCCGTCCACCCTACGGGCCTGGAATCAATGATCCCATCCCGCACTCACTACCTGGGGATCAGTCGATACCCTGGCTCTTCAGGTACTCTTCATAGGTGCCGCGGAAGTCGACCACTTCGTTTTCCTTCACTTCGAGCACGCGGTTGGCCAGCGAGGAGACGAATTCGCGGTCGTGCGAGACGAAGATCAGGGTGCCTTCGTACTTGTCGAGGGCGATGTTGAGCGACTCGATCGATTCCATGTCCATGTGGTTGGTCGGTTCGTCGAGCAGCAGCACATTGTGACGGCCCAGCATCAGCTTGCCGTACATCATGCGGCCCTTTTCGCCGCCGGACAGCACGCGCACCGACTTCTTGACCTCGTCGCCGCCGAACAGCAGGCGGCCCAGAATGGAACGGACGGCCTGGTCGTCGTCGCCCTCTTTCGTCCACTGGCCCATCCAGTCGGTCAGGTTGGCGTCGGTCGCGAATTCCTCGGTCGGATCCTGCGGCATGTAGCCGACGTTGGCGTTCTCCGCCCACTTGACGCGGCCCTGGTCGGCGTCGAGACCGGTGATCTCGCCGCTGCCGATGCAGCGCAGCAGCGTGGTCTTGCCCGCGCCGTTGGCGCCGATGATCGCGATGCGCTCGCCCGCCTCGACCATGATCGAGAAGTTCTTGAACAGCGTACGGTCATAGGACTTGGTCAGGCCCTCGGCTTCGACCGCCAGGCGGTGCAGCTTCTTCTCGCCCTCGAAGCGCACGAACGGATAGGCGCGCGAGGACGGCTTGAATTCCTCGATCTTGATCTTGTCGATCATCTTCAGGCGCGACGTCGCCTGGCGGGCCTTGGACTTGTTGGCCGAGAAGCGGCGCACGAAGTCCTGCAGTTCGGCGACCTTTTCCTTGGCCTTGGCGTTGTTGGCCAGCTGCTGGTTGCGCGCCTGGGTCGAGGCCAGCATGTAGTCGTCGTAGCTGCCCGGATAGACTTTCAGCGTGCCGTAGTCCATGTCGGCGATGTGGGTGCAGACCTGGTTCAGGAAGTGACGGTCGTGCGAGATGATGATCATCGTCGAGTTGCGCTGGTTGAGGATGTCTTCCAGCCAGCGGATCGTGTGGATGTCCAGGTTGTTGGTCGGTTCGTCCAGCAGCAGGATGTCCGGATCCGAGAACAGCGCCTGGGCCAGCAGCACGCGTAGCTTCCAGCCCGGAGCGACCGCGCTCATCGGGCCCTGGTGCAGGTCGGTGCCGATGCCCAGGCCCAGCAGCAGTTCGCCGGCGCGCGCTTCGGCCGAGTAGCCGTCGTATTCGGCGACCTTGCCCTCGAGCTCGGCGGCCTTCATGTAGTCGTCGTCGGTCGCTTCCGGATTGGCGTAGATGGCGTCGCGCTCGGCGATGGCGTTCCACAGTTCGGTGTGGCCCATCATGACGACGTCGAGCACGCGCACGTCCTCGTAGGCGAACTGGTCCTGGCGCAGCTTGCCCAGGCGCTCGCCCGGGTCGAGGCTGACGTTGCCGGCCGACGGTTCGAGGTCGCCGCCGAGGATCTTCATGAAGGTCGACTTGCCGCAGCCGTTGGCGCCGATCAGGCCGTAACGGTTGCCCTCGCCAAATTTGACGGAGATGTTCTCGAACAACGGCTTGGCGCCGAATTGCATCGTGATGTTGGCTGTACTGAGCACTGGTAGAAACCTTTAAAGCAAAGTCTGCGCGAGAAACCGCGCGAAGTTTGTAATATAACCGTCTATTCTACCATCCGCGAGAATGCCTGCGCAGTGCAAGGATGGAAACATGGCCGCTGGTCCACGGCGGCCACCCAGGGCGGCCACCCACGGCGCGCGCTAGGCGCTGCGCAACGTGGGATAGTCGGACAGCGCGAGCGTGAAGCCCGCCGCATCCGACCGCAGCCGGGCCTGGGCGCCGAACGGAATCGTCACCCGGCGCGGCAGGTGGCCAAAGCTCAGCCCGGTGAGCACCGGGATCGGCAGCGTCGCGCGCAGGTGGGCCAGCATGGCGTCGAAATCGTAGCCGTTGTCCATGGCCCCAAGCTTATAGCCGGAAAAATCGCCGAGCACGAGGGCTTGCTGGCGGCCGAGCACGCCGGCCTGCATCAGCTGCAGCAGCATGCGCTCGACGCGGTAGGGATGCTCGGCGATGTCTTCCACGAACAGGATGCCGCCCTCGATGCGCGGGAACCATTCGGTGCCGAGCAGCGAGGCCAGCATCGCCAGGTTGCCGCCCCAGATCGTGCCCGACACGTCGACGGGAGGGTTGCCGCAGGCCTCCTCGACGATGCGGTGGGTCGGGCCGGCCAGGCAGTCCCAGAACTGCGCGAGGGTGAAGTCGCAGGGCTCCTCGGCGCCGAAATCGCCGGCCAGCAAGGGTCCGGCGTAGCTGAGCGCGCCAGCCTTGGCGTACAGGCCCATCTGCAAGGCGGTGATGTCCGAATAACCGACGAACAGCTTGCCGCTGGCGGCCAGGCGTTCGAAGTCGATGCTCGGGAGCAGGCGCGTCAGGCCGTAGCCGCCGCGCACCGCCATCACGAGCTGGACGTCGGGATCGTCGGCCGCCGCGTACAGCTGGGCCAGGCGGCCCTCGTCGG
>DNCF01000358.1:8185-8386 GCA_003484545.1 Massilia sp.
GGGCCAGGCGGCCCTCGTCGGTGCCGCCGAAGCGCTGGTGGACGGCGCCGGGGTCGTAGTAGTTGTGGACGAGGCAGCCATGGGCCTCGAGGCGGGCGATGCCGCGCGCAACCGCGGCCTGGTCGGGCGTATAGCCGGCGGGCGCGACGATCGCGACGCCGAGTCGGGAGGTGATCACTGTTTGACGAAGAGGCGCGGTGT
>DNCF01000540.1 GCA_003484545.1 Massilia sp.
GGATGCGGCTCGATCCGCATCCCGGCCGCCTGCTGCGGCCTGTTCGGGCTGCGCCCGTCGCGCGGGCGCGTATCCTCGGGGCCGGCGATCGGCGAAGTCTGGTTCGGCGCCTCCAGCGAAGGCGTACTGTCGCGCAGCGTGCGCGATTCGGCCCTGGCGCTGGACATCCTGCAGGGGCCGGAACCGGGCGACCCGTTCGACATCGCACCGCCACCCGGCTCCTACGCCGAGCTGATGCGGCGCGACCCCGGCAAGCTGCGCATCGGCTTTTCCACCGTCTCGCCGATCGGCACGGAAGTGCATCCGGAAGCGGTGGCCGCGGTGCAGCGCACGGCGCGACTGCTGCGCGGGCTCGGACACGAGGTCGAGGAGGCCGCGCCGCAGGTCGACGGCACGGCGCTGGCCGAGAGCTTCTTGCACGTTTATTTCGGCCAGGTGCCGGCAATGGTCGTGCGCGGCCGGGCGCTCGGCGCCAAGGCGGGCGACGTCGAGCTGATGAGCCGCCTGCTGGCGACGCTGGGCGGCGCCATGTCGGGGGCGCGCCTGACGGCCCAGCTGGCGAAGTGGAACGAATTCGGACGGGATCTCGCGCGCTTCCATGCGCGCTTCGACATGCTGCTGACGCCGACGCTGGCCGCCCCGCCGTTGCGCCACGGCGAAGGCGATCCGCCGGCCGGCGAGCAGTTCGTGCTCGAGCTGCTGCAGCGCAGCGGCCTGCTGGGCATCCTGGCCCGGCTCGGGCTGCTCGATGGAACGGTGAACCGCATCGCACGCGACAGCCTGCGCTTCGTGCCCTTTACCCAGCTCGCCAACCTGACCGGCACGCCGGCGATGTCGGTGCCGCTGCACTGGACGGCGGACGGCCTGCCGCTGGGCGTGCAGTTCGTCGGCAGGTTCGGCAGCGAGGACCGGCTGCTGCAGCTGGCGCACCAGCTCGAAGGGGCGGCGCCGTGGTTCGACAAATTGTCGCCGCTGGCGCGGGAGGGATTGGGGCAAGCCGGCGAGGTTCGCGCCACCATCAATGCTTGATGATACGGGTTTCGCAAGGTGGGCTCTCGAGCCCACGCGGTGCCGCGCGTGCATGTCGAAACACGCGCCGACAGAAAGGCACCGGCCGACCGGACGAAACACCCCGAAAACGAAAAAGGCCGCATCTTGCGATGCGGCCTTCTCATATTCTGGCTCCCCGACCTGGACTCGAACCAGGGACCTGCGGATTAACAGTCCGTCGCTCTACCGACTGAGCTATCAGGGAAAGGAGGCAACATTATAGCGGGGCGTTTTCGTTTTGACCAGTCCCGTACGAAAAATCCCTTCCCGCACCGGAAGCGCCCCGCTTTGCTATAGTCTCGCCACCCTGGCCCCTGCGGCCACCACGCGCCAACACCTCATTACCAGACCATGACTACTCCCCGCATACTCGGCACTCCCCTCTCCCCTTCGGCCACCCGCGTGATGCTGCTCGGCTCCGGCGAACTCGGCAAGGAGGTCATCATCGCGCTGCAGCGCCTCGGCGTCGAGGTGGTGGCGGTCGACCGCTATCCGAACGCGCCCGGCCACCAGGTCGCCCACCGTGCCCACGTGATCGACATGACCGACGGTCAGGCGCTGGCCGCGCTGATCGAGCGGGAGCAGCCCGACCTCGTCATTCCCGAGATCGAGGCGATCGCCACCGACAAGCTGGCCGAGCTGGAAGCGGCGGGCCGCATCACCTGCATCCCGACCGCGCGCGCGGCCCAGCTGACCATGAACCGCGAAGGTATCCGCCGCCTGGCGGCCGAGGAACTCGGCCTGCCGACCTCGCCCTACCGCTTCGCCAGCAGCCTGGCCGAGCTGGAACAGGCCTGCGCGGCGGTCGGCTTCCCCTGCGTCGTCAAGCCGGTGATGTCCTCGTCCGGCAAGGGCCAGTCGAAACTCGACGGCGCCGGCGACGTGCGCGCCGCCTGGGACTACGCCGCCAGCGGCGGGCGCGTCGACAGCGGCCGCGTGATCGCGGAAGGCTTCATCGACTTCGACTACGAGATCACCCTGCTGACCGTGCGTTCGCTGGGCGCGGATGGCCAGGTCGAGACGGCTTTTTGCGATCCGATCGGCCACAAGCAGGTGCAGGGCGACTACGTCGAATCCTGGCAGCCGCACCCGATGAGCGCCCTGGCCCTCGAACGTTCGCGCGAGATCGCGCAAAAAGTGACGGGCAATCTCGGCGGCTTGGGCGTGTTCGGCGTCGAGCTGTTCGTGAAGGGCGACATGGTCTGGTTCTCGGAAGTGAGCCCGCGCCCGCACGACACCGGCATGGTGACCATGATCACCCAGCTGCAGAGCGAATTCGAGCTGCACGCCAAGGCCGTGCTCGGCCTGCCGGTGAACACGCTGCTCCGCACGCCGGGCGCCTCCGCCGTCATCTACGGCCAGCTCGACGAGGCGGGCATCGCCTTCGAAGGCGTGGCCGAGGCGCTGCGGGTGCCGGGCGCGGACATCCGCCTGTTCGGCAAGCCCGAATCCTTCGCACGCCGCCGCATGGGTGTCGCCTTGGTCGGCGCGGATGACGTCGAGACCGCGCGCGAACGGGCGCGCGCGGCGGCGGGCAAGGTCAAGCCGGTGAGCGGAGCGCGTTAAGCCCGCCACTGGTTTCGTTCCGCACGAGGCGCCGCAAGGCGCCTTTTTTTACGTCCAGCCACCAGATGGCGAGAAGTCCGGTTGACTTTCATGCGATACGTATTGATAATCGTTCTCATTATCATTCGCATTGATCAATAACAAGATGAAAAACCGTCCACACCGCGCCTTGCGCCCCTCGCCCTTTCCGTCGCCATCGCCTGCTCCGGCATGGCTGGCGCCCAGGAACAGCAGCCAGCGTCCGACACCATCCAGCAGGTGGTGGTGAGCGGCACCGGCTACCGCACCACCGGCACCAAGTCCGACCTGAAGCCAATGGATGCGCCGATGAGCTACGAGGTCTACGACGCCGAGCTGCTGGCCGCGCGCCAGGCAGACAGCGTCAACGAGGCGCTGCGCTACGTGCCCGGCGTGACGGCCGAGAGCCGCGCGACGGTGAGCATCTTCGACCAGTACACGATCCGCGGCTTCGAAAGCTACCGCAACTACTACGACGGCCTGCCGCTGCAGTACAACGGCCTGTGGAACCTGGTGCCGCAGGTCGACGCCTGGGCCACCGACAGCATCGAGATCCTGAAGGGCCCGACCTCGGTGCTGTACGGCTCGGCGCCGCCGGGCGGCATGGTCAACCAGACCGCCAAGCAGCCGCGCTCGAAGCAGGAAACCGAGGTCCGCGCGCGCATCGGCAGCAACGACCTGCGCGAACTGGCGATCGACAGCACCGGCGCCTTGAGCCCCGACGTCGACTACCGCATCGTCGCGCTGGCGCGCGAGCGCGACGGCCAGCAGGTCACCACGCGCGAAGAGCGCCGCCTGGTCGCGCCTTCGCTGACCTGGCGCATCGGCGCCGACACGCGCCTGAACCTGAACCTGTATCACCAGCGCGATCCGGCGCTGGTGCCCTCCACCCCGCTGCCCGCGCTCGGCACGCTCTACGCCGCGCCCTACGGCAAGCTCGATGCCGATGCCTTTGCCGGCGACGCCAACTGGTCCGGCATGGAACGCGAAGTGACGATGGGCGGCTGGAAGTTCGAGCACCGCTTCAACGATGCCGTGAAGTTCCTGCAGAACTTCCGCTACACGAAAGCCGACGGCTTCCAGCGCAACAGCTACAACAGCGGCCTCGCAGCCGACGAGCGCACCCTGGCGCGTTCGGCCTATTTCACCGACGAACGCCAGGACGGCTACGTGGTCGACAACCAGCTCGCCTTCAAGGCGCGCACGGGCGAGATCAGGCACAGCATCCTCGCCGGCCTGGAATACCAGAAGATGGACTCGGATGTGGAGTACGGCGACACCCTCGGCACCGGCACGCCCTCGATCGACCTCGGCAACCCGAACCACCGCCTGTTCGACGCCGCCGCCCTGCCCTTCGACTATTACACCGAGCGCCACCGCATCGATCAATCGCAGCTCGGCCTCTACCTGCAGGACGAGCTGGCCTGGGGTCCGCTGACCGTCATCGCCGGCCTGCGCCGCGACCACTACAAGAGCACCGACGCCAACGACGCCAGCTACGCCGGTTCGCCGTCGTCGAGCACCACGCGCATCGACCAGCGCAAGACCAGCGGCCGCCTCGCCGCGATCTACAAGCTGGACAATGGCCTGGCCCCTTACATCAACTGGTCGAGCTCATTCGAGCCGACGCCGGGCGTCGATTCGCTGACGGGCGAGGCCTTCAAGCCGACCACGGCGAAGCAGCTCGAGACCGGGGTGAAATACGTCTCGCCGGACAAGCGGACCCAGGTGACGGCGGCCTGGTTCGACATCCGCAAGCAGAACATGGTCGTCAACACGCCGACCTTCAACCGCTACACCCAGACCGGCGAGGTGCAGTCGAAGGGCGCGGAGCTGTCCTGGCGCCAGGGCGTGCTGGAGAACCTCGACTTCACGCTGGCGCTGACCCGCTTCGACATGGACGTCACCGAGAACGAACTCGACACCTCGCTGGTCGGCACCACGCCGGTATGGGTGGCCGAGAAGCAGGCGGCGCTGTGGGTGAACTGGTATGCGACGCCGAAGCTCGACCTGTCGGCGGGCCTGCGCTACGTCGGCAAGAGCCAGATGGATGCGGCGAATACCGCCATCGTGCCGTCCACCACCCTGGTCGACGCCGCGGCGATGTACCGCATCGACGACACCTGGCGCCTGGGCCTGACGGTGAGCAACCTCGGCGACAAGCGCTACGTCGGCGCCTGCCACGACAGCAACAACTGCTGGATGGGCGCCGAGCGCAGCGTCGAGCTGAGCCTGCATGCCAGTTTCTGACGCACTCACCTTTCCGGAGCCGCCATGAGTTTCCGCGCCTGGTATGCCGTCCACAAGTGGACCAGCCTGGTTTCCACCCTGTTCCTGCTGATGCT
>DNCF01000539.1 GCA_003484545.1 Massilia sp.
GTGGCACAGGTGGCACAGGTGCCAGGGTAACGGTCATCGGTTCGGCGCTGCCGGCCAGCATGCCGGGCATGCCGAACTGGATCGACAGGATCGCGGCGTGCACGAGCAGCGACAGCAGCAGGCCGGCCAGCAGGCGCCGGTTGGCGACGTTGGCGGCCTTGCTGAGGTGCGGCGTAGCGGAGGCGGCGTGGCTCATGCGCTGCTGGCGGTATGGTTGAGCTCATAGCTTAACGTTTACTTAAGCACGCTTGCGCACGCTAGCAATCGGCCCATGCGTGGACGATACTGAAGGCAATACCGACGAAGGGAGGGGCCGATGCATCCAGGTTTCATTTTCGCGACGGGGATCGAGAACAGCAACCCGACCATCGACGGCGGCCGCACGCGCATGGACGAACTCGAGAAATGCGGCCACTACACCCACTGGTCGCTCGACTTCGACCTGGTGCAGGAACTGGGGCTGCGGGTGCTGCGCTACGGCCCGCCGCTGCACCGCACCCTGCTCGGCCCCGGGCGCTATGACTGGGAATTCGCCGACCTCGCCTTCGCCGACCTGCGGCGCCGTAACATCGCGCCGATCGTCGACCTCTGCCACTTCGGGGTGCCCGACTGGATCGGCAACTTCCAGAACCCCGATTTCCCGGAACTCTTCGCCAGCTATGCCGGCGCCTTCGCCCGGCGCTATCCCTGGGTGCAGATGTACACGCCGATCAACGAGATGTGGATCTGCGCCGTGTTTTCGACGCTCTACGGCTGGTGGAACGAACAATTGCGCACCGATGCCGCCTTCGTCACCGCGATCAAGCACCTGGTGAAAGCCAATATCCTGGCGATGCACGAGATCCTCAAGATCCGCCCCGATGCGCTGTTCGTGCAGAGCGAATCGACCGAGTACTTCCATGCGGAGTCGCCGGACGCCATCGGTCCGGCCGAGATCAAGAATGCACTGCGCTTCCTGGCGCTCGACCTGAACTATGGACGGCGCGTCGATTCGGAAATGTACGAATACCTGCTGGACAACGGGATGACGCGCGGAGAATACCACTTCTTCCTCCAGCACAACCTGAAGCACCATTGCATCATGGGGAACGACTATTACCAGACCAACGAGCACTATGTGTCGGCGGACGGCCTGACGCGCGCCGCCGGCGAGATCTTCGGCTATGCGGTCATCACGCACCAGTACTACAACCGCTACCGGCTTCCCGTGATGCACACGGAAACGAACCTGTGCCAGGGTCCGACGGGCGACGAGGCCGTGTACTGGCTCAAGAAGGAATGGGCGAACGTGCTGCGGGTACGCAACAATGGGGTGCCGCTGATCGGCTTCACCTGGTATTCGCTCACCGACCAGGTCGACTGGGACAGCGCGCTAAGGGAAAACAACGGCAACGTGAATGCGCTCGGGCTGTTCGACCTCGACCGCAAGATCCGGCCCGTGGGCGTCGCCTACCGGGAGCTCGTGCGTGCCTGGGAAACCGTGCTGCCGACCAAGAGTATTTGCCTGCAGGTGCCGGTGGTGATGCCCCACGAATTCGACAGCGAGCTCTCGACCATCCATCCCGAGTCGCCCGTGGGCGGCAGCCTGCTCGGGCAGTAGCGCGATGCTTTACCCGGCGACGCTCGGTCCCGCAGTTAACGCTTGCGGGGGGTGAAGGGGTAGGTCTCGCCATGCGCGAGGTAGACCACGCCCTCCTCCAGCCCGGCCGCCTTGACCTCGCGCGCGAAATCGGCGAGCGGCGACTTGAATACGTCGTAGTCGTTGTAGTGGATCGGGATCGCTTTCTTCGGCCGGATGATCTGCAGCATCTCGACGCCGTCCTTGCCATCCATCGTCACCTTGAACACGCCCAGGATGCGGGTGCCGCCCAGGTGCAGCAGCGCCAGGTCGATGCCCGGGAAGCGCTGCGGAATGGTGCGGATGTCGTCGTAGACCAGGGTGTCGCCGCTGATGTACATGCGGTAATCGGGCGTATCGGGATTGGCGCCGAAGTCGAGCACGCTGCCCGTCACCTTTGGCAGCAGGATCGATACGCCGGCCGCGCCATGGCGTCCGGGCGCCGCGGTAATGCGCAGGCGCGCGTCGCCCTTGCTCACCTCCAGCCGGTCCCACTCGCTCAGGGCGAAGCGCTGGGTGAAGCCCATCTTCTTGAGCGCCTCGCTCGCTTCCTTGTTGGTGACGATCGGTGTATTGCGCGGCAGTTTTTCCTGCACCAGCTGGTCGAAATGGTCGCCGTGCATGTGCGACAGGATCACCAGGTCGATCGGCGGCAGCTGGTCGAACTCGATCGCCGGATTGGTCTGGCGCTGGGACGTCAAACCGTAGCCGAGGTGCACGTGATCGCCCTTGTGCAGGAAGTTCGGATCGGTAAGGATGGTGAAGCCCTGGTAGCGGATGATGACGGTGGCCGTGCCGATGAACTGCACCGTGCCGGTTTCGGCCATGGCGGCGGCCGGGTCGCCGGCCGGCAGCTTGAGCGTGAAAGTATCGACGGTGTCCGCCGGCGCCTGGGCGAAGGCGGCGGTGGCGAAGGTACAGCTCAGCGCGACGGACAGGACCGCGCTTCCCAACAGGCGACTGACAGGCATAAAGGCTCCGTGATGATCGGCCCGGCATCGGGCCCGCAACGTGGCAACGCTACCATGAAGCCCTGCCGCACGGCGTCCGTTTGCAAACATACAAGACGCTGCGTAGACCCTTGCCCGGCCCGAGACTCGCCTGCCGGGCTATCCAGCGCTATACTTGACAGGTTTTGCCACTTCACCAACCCGAACGACGCCGCTGCGCCGACATACATATGCCAATGCCCCGAAGCCTTCTTTCCCGCGCCGTGCTGCACGCGGCACTGCTGATTGCCGCGCCGCTCGCCGCTGCCGCCGCCCCTGCCGCCG
>DNCF01000538.1:0-142 GCA_003484545.1 Massilia sp.
TGTTTATTTTCCTGCAACAATTAATTTATCGCAAATCTTACAGGAGCGGCCACACGATTGCACCCATGTGGCATGCACGGTACAGCTAGAGCGCCTTACAAAATCTTCAGAGCAAGGCGCAGCGACGAAGACAGTACGCCTG
>DNCF01000538.1:377-4417 GCA_003484545.1 Massilia sp.
GAGCGCCTAACAAAACCTTCAGGGCAAGGGATACGGCCATCCGGCGCGGCGACGAAGACAGTACGCCTGTACGGCGAGGAGCTGCAACGCAGCTATGGAGGTTTTGTTAGGCGCTCTCATACCAGCACTTCGGGCGCGTCCGGATGGCTGAGAAAACCCTGCGGACTGGCCGAGCGGCCGTAGGCGCCCGACTGGAACACGACCACCAGGTCGCCCACCTGCGCCTGCGGCAGCTCCATGCGATCGGCCAGCAGGTCGAGCGGCGTGCACAGCGGCCCGACCACGGAGGCGGTTTCCAGCGCACCGCCGGCGCTCATCCGGTTGCCGATCGCGACCGGGTAGTTCTTGCGGATCACCTGGCCGAAGTTGCCGGACGCGGCCAGGTGGTGGTGCAGGCCGCCGTCGGTGACGAGGAAGACCTGACCGCGCGAGACCTTGCGGTCGATGACGCGCGCCACGTAGACGCCCGCTTCGCCGACCAGGTAGCGCCCCAGTTCGATCGAGAGCTGGGCATCGGGGAGGCTCGCCTTCACGCGCGGCAGGGCTGCCTCGAGTGTGGCGCCGATCGGCGCCAGGTCGAGCGCCGCCTCGCCCGGGAAATACGGAATGCCGAAGCCGCCGCCGATGTTCAGGATGCGCACCGGGTCGCGCGCGTCGCCTGCCAGCCGCTCGGCCAGCAGCAGGGTCTGGGCCTGGGCCTCGACGATGGCCTCGGCCTTCAGGCTTTGCGAGCCGCTGAAGATGTGGAAACCGAGTACCGTCAAGCCGAGTTCGCAGGCCAGCGCCAGCATGCGCGGCGCTTCCTCGGCGTCGATGCCGAACTGCTTGGCGCCGCCGCCCATGCGCATGCCGGAACCCTTCAGCTCGAAGTCCGGATTGATGCGCAGGACCAGCAGCGGCGCGATCCCGATCTCGTTGCCGATGCGCGCCAGCGCGCGGATCTCGCGCTCGGACTCGGCATGCACGACGGCGCCGGCGGCGACCGCGCGCGTCAGTTCCGCATCCGATTTACCGGGACCGGCAAAGCTGATGCGGTGAGGCGCCATGCCGGTGTCGAGCGCCACCTTCAACTCGCCGCTGGAGGCCACGTCGATGCCGTCGACCAGCCCCGCCATGTGCTGCACCAGGGCCGGCATCGGGTTGGCCTTCATCGAGAAATGCAGCTCCACCGCCCGCGGCAGGTGGGCGCGCACGTGGGCGACGCGCTCGCTCAGGAGGCGCCGGTCGTAGGCATAGAAGGGCGTGCTGCCGACGCGCTGGGCCAGGCGCGGCAGGGGGATGCCGCCGACCTGCAGGCAGTCGTCGACGACCGGGAACAGGGTCTGGGCAGCGTGGACGGGTTTGGCGTTCATGGCTTGTTCTCAAGAATCGTGTCGAACATCGTCAGGTAATCGAGGCGCAGGGTCTTGCGGTCGATCTTGCCGTTCGGGTTGCGCGGGAAGGCGTCAAGGCTCAGCGTCACGTGGGCCGGCACCATCCAGGCCGGCAGGCGGCGCTGGCATTCCTTCAGCAGGGCGGCGCTCGCGAGCTCGCCGTCCTTCGGCAGCGCCAGCAGCACGATGGCCTGGCCCAGCTGCGGATGCGGCACGCCGAAGGCCACCGCCTCGGCCACCAGGCCGGTGGCGTAGACGGCCTCCTCGACCTCGGTCGGGCTGACGCGGTAGCCCGACACCTTGATCATGTCGTCGCTGCGGCCGATGAAGTACAAGTAGCCCTCCTCGTCCATGCGCACGGTGTCGCCGGACCAGACCGCCATCTCGACCAGCGGCAGGGCCGGGTCCTGCCCGGGCGCCGGCTTGAAGCGCTCGGCGGTTTTAATTGGGTCGTTCCAGTAGCCGAGCGAGACCAGGGCGCCGCGGTGCACCAGCTCGCCCGGTTCGTTCGGTGCGCATGGCGTGCCGTCCGGGCGCACCACCATCACCTGGGCGTTCGGGATCGCGCGGCCCATCGAATCCGGGCGGCGCTCGAGTTCCGCCGGCGGCAGATAGGTGGAGCGGAAGGCCTCGGTCAGGCCGTACATCAGGAACAGCTCGGCCCGCGGCAGGGCCGCGCGCAGGCTGGCGACCGTCGTCTTCGGCATGGCGCCGCCGGAATTGGTCAAATAGCGCAGCGTGCAGTCCTGCGGCCACGGCAGGGCGCACAGCTGGAACCACAGCGGCGGCACCGCGGCCAGGCCGGTGATGCGTTCCTCGACCACGGCCTTCAGCACGTCCTTCGCGAACAGGTGGTTCAGCAGCACGGCGGTCGCGCCGGCCAGGAAGGCGCAGGTCAACTGGCTGAGGCCATAGTCGAAGCTGAGCGGCAGCACCGACAGGATGCGGTCGGCGGGCGTGATATGCAAATAGCTGGCGACGCTGCGGGCACCGGCCACCATGTTCCGGTGCGACAGCACCACGCCCTTCGGCTTGCCGGTGCTGCCCGAGGTATAGAGGATGGCGGCCATGTCGGCGTCGATCGCGCGGCGCGCGGCCAGCACGGCGGCATCCGGTGCTGCCTGGGCCAGGTCCCAGGCGAGCACTTTATATTCCGACTGCGACTGCGGTACGGCGGCGCCGGTGACGAACACGGTCCGCAAATCCGGACAGGCCGCCAGCACCGCCTCCAGCTGGGCCAGGCGTTCGGGCGAGGTGACCAGGATGCGCACGTTGCAGTCGGCCAGGATATGGGCGACCTGCTCGGCCTTCAGTTGCGGATTCACCGGCACGAAGACGGCGCCGGCCAGGGCGGCGCCGAACATCGCGGCCACGTTCTCGACACGCTTTTCCAGGAACACGGCGACGCGCTCGCGCGGCTGCACGCCGGCATCCAGCAAGGCGCCGGCCGCGCCTTCGACGGCAGCGGCCAGTGCGGCATAGTCGAGCCGCACCAGGCCGTGGACGAGCGCCTCGGCGCCGGGCGTGCGGCGTGCGGAATCGAACAGGAAATCGTGGATCAGGTCAGCCATGGCAAAAGGGGTTGGTGGATGGCGCCGCCGGTGCCGCGCAGCCCGCAATCTTAACAGCTTGCAGCTTTTGACCGCAGCACGCCATTTGGTTTTCCGACATGTCTCGTGGCAAATTTTTCAACACAAGGTTTATACTGGTCCAATGCTTGCGTATTCGCCATCCACCGCGTCTTCCACCGCGTCTCCCGCCGCCGGTCCCGCGATTCCCCTTGCGCCGGTGCTGTCCGCTGCCTCGTTCCGCCGTGCACCCGGTACACGCGCGCGCACCGTGCTCGACGCCGGAGCATACCGGCTGGTGACGAGCGGGCGCGTGGCGATTGCCCTGGCCCTGCGCGAGCTCGGCGTCCAGGCCGGCGACACGGTGCTGGTGCCGGCCTACCACAGCCCTTCGATGATTCCACCGGTGCTGTGGCGCGGCGCCACGCCGGTGTTCTATCGCGTGACGGCGGATGCCGGCGTCGACCTCGACGACCTGGCGGCCAGGATCGGCCCGGAGACGCGCGCCGTGATGGTGACCCACTATTTCGGCTTTCCCCAAGACCTCGCCCCGATCCGCGCCCTGTGCGACGCGCGCGGGATTGCCCTGGTCGAGGACTGCGCCCACGCCTTCATCGGCGAGCATGACGGCCGTCCCCTGGGCAGCTGGGGCGATTATGCGATTGCCAGCAGCATGAAATTTTTACCGATCTACGAAGGCGGCGCCCTGGTGTCCAGCCGCCACGATTTGAAGAACGTGACCCTGCGCTCGGCCGGCGCCGGCTTCGAAGCCAAGGTCGCATTGAATTCCCTGGAAAAGGGCTTTGCCTATGGCCGCCTGCCGGCCGTGCGCGCCGCCCTCTGGCTGCCGCTGCGCGCCAAGTCCGCACTCTGGGGCATGCTCAAGCGCGGACGCAAGGTACACACCCCGGCGCTGGCGCCCGCTTCCTCGGACAGCAGCTTCGATTTCGACCCGCGCTGGCTCGACAAGCGCTCTTCCCTGTTTTCGCGGACGCTGCTGAAGGTGGCGTCGCCGGCGCGCATCCAGGCGCTGCGGCGCCGCAATTACGGGCGCCTGGACGAGGCCCTGCGCGGCCTGCCCGGCCTGCGCGCCCTGCAT
>DNCF01000544.1 GCA_003484545.1 Massilia sp.
GCTGGCGCGGCTGTGGATGTCGCTCAGGCTCATCGGCAGGCCGCTGCGCGCAACCGGGTTGTTCTGGACGATCACGATGTCGCGCGCCCCCAGGTCGACCAGCGGCGACAGCGAAGGGTTGCCGACGAAACTGCCGTCCCAATAGGCTTCGCCGTCGATGACGACCGGCGCGAACACGTGCGGCAGGCAGGCCGAGGCAGCGATCGCGCGCGCGTCCAGCTGCTCGCGGGTGAAGATGCGGCCGCGCCCGGTGCGCACATTGGTGACCGGCACGAACAGCGCGATCTCGCGGCACTGGCGCACGCGCTCGAAATCGATGAGCCCGGCCAGCAGCGGCAGCATCGGGTTCATGCTGATCGGCGAACTGGGCGGCGCCAGCACGCCGCCGACCAGCTGCATCAGCTGGTAGCCTGGGGAATTGCGCAAGGTCCAGTCGCCACTGGCATAGTCGAGCGGCGTGCGCTTGACCGGGCTGAACAGCGAAGCCGCGCTCAAGCCTTGCCAGAAGCGCTGCAGCGAAGCGCGCGCGCCTTCGCGCCCGCCGCCCAGCGCATAGCCGNNCTGGCGCTGGCCTTGCTGGTGATTGCAGCCATCGTGGTCGACATGGCCGTGGCCGCCAACATGGTCCTGGGCCAGCGCGCGATTTTCGCCCTCGGGGCGGAAGTGCGCGGCCGCCTGAACGGCATCTATTTTTCGCTGTTCTTCGTTGGCGGCGCGGTGGGCTCGGCGGCCGGCGGCTGGGTCTACTCGCAGTACGGCTGGGATGCGGTCCTGCTGCTCGGCATGGCCCTGCCGGGCGCCGCCCTGCTCTACTGGGTCAGCGAATACGTGGCCAGCACCCGGACCGTACGCGAAACGGCTTAGAGCGCCTAACAAAACCNNCACCGAACCGGCGCTGGTGCCGCTGATCGCGGCGATCTCGATGCGCTCGTCGGCCAGCAGGCGGTCGAGCACGCCCCAGCCGAAGGCGCCAAGGGCGCCGCCGCCCTGCAGTCCGAGACTGATTGTTTTGACTGACACGTGGATCTCCCGCGAATTGCCGACGACTCAGAGCGCCTAACAAAACCTCCATGGCGGCGTTGCATCGTCTCGCCGTACGCTCGTACTGTCTTCGCGGTCCGCCGCTGCGGCGACGCGCCGGGCGGCCGTATCCCTTGCCCTGAAGGTTTTGTTAGGCGCTCTTAGACTTCAGGCCAGGCGCGCCAGTTCCGCTTCGCTGAAGCCCGCGCGGCGGCGCGCCTCGAGATTGAACGGACCCTTCAACACCGGCGCCTTGTAGCGCACCGTCAACGCATCGTAGGTCGAAACCGGTTCGAGCCCGCGGCCGGCGCACAGGTACAGGTACCAGCGGTTGCCGATCTCCACGTGGCCTTCCTCGTCGCGCAGCAGGATGTCGAGAATTTCCGCCGCCGCCCGGTCGCCGGCCTGGGCCAGCTTGGCGCGCAGCGGCGGGATCGCATCCAGGCCGCGCGCCTCCAGCGTGCGCGGCACCAGGGCCATGCGCGCCAGCACGTCGCCGCTGGTCTTGCCGACCATCTCCCACAGGCTGTCGTGGCCCGGGAAATCGCCGTAGGCGTAGCCGAGGCCGGCCAGGTGCTGCGACAGCAGCTCGAAGTGATAGGCCTCTTCGCGCGCCACGCGCAGCCAGTCGGTGTAGTAGGCGAGCGGCATGCCGGGGAAGCGCCACAGGGCGTCCAGCGCCAGGTTGACCGCGTTGAATTCGATATGGGCCAGCGCGTGGATCAGCATCGCGCGTCCCTCGGTGGTCGCCATCGAGCGCCGGCCGACCAGGCGCGGCGGCACCAGTTCGGGCTTCTCCGGACGCCCGGGAATGGCGCCGTCCGGCTCCAGGACGGCGGCATTGTCGATCTGGGCCTGGCCCTGCCGGTGCAGCTCGGCAAGTTCCGCGACCATGCGGGTTTTCGCCGCAGGATCGGTTTCGAGCAGGGAAGCCAATGCGCCCGCGCGCAGCTCGGTCGGAAGTGCCATGGTGTGTGTGCTTGTGGTCAAAGCGCGCAGTGTAGCAAACCGGGGCGTTGGCCGGCCATATGCGGAAAACAGATACGCATCTAGCAAAAGCTTCGTTCCCAAGGGCGCGACGAGTCTTTAAGGTATGCCTTACCTGATGACTTTTCCGGAATAACCATGATCAAGAATAAGCTGTTGGCCCTCGTCGTCGCCGCCGTTGCCACCACTGCCCTCCTGCAACCGGCCTTCGCCGCCGACATCAACCTGCTCAACGTGTCCTACGACCCGACCCGCGAGCTCTACCAGGACGTGAACGCGGCCTTCGCCAAGTCGTGGAAGGCGCAGACCGGCGACAACGTCAAGATCAAGCAGTCGCACGGCGGCTCGGGCAAGCAGGCGCGCTCGGTGATCGACGGCCTCGAAGCCGACGTCGTCACCCTGGCCCTCGGCTACGACATCGACGCCCTGGTCGACAAGGGCCTGCTGCGCCACGGCTGGCAGGCGCGCCTGCCGCACAACAGCGCGCCCTATACCTCGACCATCGTGCTGCTCGTACGCAAGGGCAACCCGAAAGCCATCAAGGACTGGAACGACCTGGTGAAACCCGGCGTCTCGGTGATCACGCCCAACCCGAAGACCTCCGGCGGCGCGCGCTGGAACCACCTGGCGGCCTGGGGCTACGCCCTGCGCCAGCCGGGCGGCAACGAGAACACCGCCAAGGAGTTCCTGCGCAAGCTGTACAAGAACGTGCCGGTGCTCGATTCGGGCGCGCGCGGCGCCACCACCACCTTCGTGGAGCGCGGCATCGGCGACGTGCTGATCGCCTGGGAGAACGAAGCCTACCTGGCGGTGAAGGAGCTCGGCCCGGACAAGTTCGACATCATCACCCCGTCGGTCAGCATCCTGGCCGAGCCGCCGGTGGCCGTGGTCGACCGCTACGCCGACAAGCACCAGACGCGCAAGGTGGCCGAGGCCTACCTGAACTACCTCTACACCGACGAGGCCCAGGCCATCATCGCCAACAACTACTACCGTCCGGCGACGCCAAAGGCGGCCAAGCAGTTCGCAAGCCGCTTCCCGCAGGTGAAGCTGTTCACGATCGGCGACGTTGCCGGCAACTGGGCCAATGCCCAGAAGACCCACTTCGCCGACGGCGGGGTGTTCGACCAGATCTACCTGACGAAGTGATCGCTGCGCCGGCGACGGGGACCGGCACCAGGGCGGGAAACACGCGATAATCGTGGTTCCCGCAACCAAAAGGATCGTGCGATGTACATCCCCGCCCACTTCGACGAATCGCGCCCCGAGGCCCTGCATGCGCTGATCCGCGATCACCCCTTGGGCACCCTGGTGACCCACGGGCCGCAGGGGCTGGACGCCAACCACCTTCCCTTCGCGCTGATCGACCGGCCCGACGGCCCCGGGGTGCTGCATGCCCACGTGGCGCGCGCCAACCCGCTCTGGCGCGAATGCGGCGACGGCGACGAGGTGCTGGTCATCTTCCGGGCCGGCGACGCCTATGTGTCGCCGAACTGGTATCCCTCCAAGCACGAGGAACACAAACAGGTGCCGACCTGGAACTACATGGTGGTCCACGCCCATGGCCGCATCCGGGTGCGCGACGACGAGCGTTTCGTGCGCGCCGTGGTCGGGCGCCTGACCAAAACCCACGAAGCCGGCCAGCCCGTTCCCTGGACGATGGCGGACAGCCCGCGCGAATTCATCGACACCCTGCTGCAGGCGATCGTGGGCATCGAGATCGAGATCACGAGCCTGGTGGGCAAGGCTAAGCTCAGCCAGAACAAGGAAGCGCGCGACCTGCGTGGGGTGGCCGAGGGGGTGAAGGCAAGCGGCGCCGACGCGCTTGCCGGCGCCATGCTGGCCTGCGCCCAGGCGAAGGAAAGCGACTAGGCCGGATCGACGGCGTCGCCGGCCGCCACCCCCCGGTTGCGCCCGCCGCGCTTG
>DNCF01000543.1 GCA_003484545.1 Massilia sp.
CACCGAGCGCAGCGTGGTCTGGGCCAGCTGGGTGATGGCCTGGATGTAGTTCGACGAGCCGTAGGAAGCGCGCATGGCGTCGGTGACCTGGAAGTAAAGGATCCCGTCGACCTGGAGCTGGGTGTTGTCGCGCGTGATGCAGACCTGGGGCGGGACGTCCAGCGGGATCTCCTTCAGCACGTGCTTGTAGGCGATGCGGTCGACGAAAGGCACGACGATGTTCAGGCCCGGCGCCAGCACCGCATGAAACTTGCCGAGGCGCTCGACCACCCAGGCGTGCTGTTGCGGCACGACGTTGATGGTCTTGAACACGAACACCATGGCGATAATGAAGATGACCAGCGCCACCGTACCGAAAGACAGTTCCATGAGCATCCCTTATAGATGAGTTACTTGTAGTAGTTATTGTTATGAATTGGCGACAATGAGGCGGTTGCCCTGCACTTCGACAATGCGGAAATCGCCGGCCTCGGCAATGGCGCCGTTGCCCAGCTCCACGTCCCACAGCGCGCCGCGGTACATCACGCGGGCGCGGCCATTGTTCCAGGCATCCACGGTGACGCGGCCGCCGATGTCGAGGTTCACGTTCTGGTCGCGCGTCGCCTGCGTCTTCGCCGGACGGCCGAAGCGGCTGCGGTGCAGGATGCTGGTCGCGACCAGGCCGGTTGCCGCCGCGATCAGGGTCTGCGCCGGGCCCGACAGGCCCAGCAGCGCGGCGATGCCGCCGCAGGCCAGGCCGATCGCCATCATCAAGAGATAAAACGTTCCCGTAAACAGCTCGGCCACCACCAGGATGCCGGCGCCGACCATCCAGTTCACCCAATCGTCCATGTCGTCGCTTCGATTTCTCAAGGATTGCGGAAAGCGCCGGACACCCGGTCCAGCGCATTTACGTTTGACAACGCGTTTGCATTGTACCCCGACTTGCGCTGCCCCTTGGCATATCGGCAACGTCTGTTACGCAAGAGGTCGCGGCGCCCAGGGCCGGCGCGTTCAACCGGCGTTGGCGCGCTTGTGGATGATGGGCGAGCCGTTGTTGCCCGCGGCGCAGGCGCGGGTGCAGCGCTGGTATTTGTCGTCGCAGATGCCCAGCTGCTGGGCGCGGCGATGTTGCTGGCCGCTGCGCTCCAGCGCCAGGTTGCCGCTCGAGGTCACGGCGCCCTGCGCGGTACGCGCCAGATGGTTCGTTTCCTCGCGCTTCAGCAGCAGGACGGCCTCGTCGCCGGACGCCTTGCCGGTATTCGCCGTGCACTGCGTCCGCGCGGTATCGCATTCGGCCTTGCAGAAGCCGGCATCCTGCGCCACGGCGGCACCCGATAAAACAAGACCGAGCAAAGCGACGGCGCTCAATAAGCGTTTCATTTCGATTCCTTTCTCGCACAAAAAAAGCTCGCTGCCATTCCAGGGCGGCGAGAAAGTCGAAAATCTCACGATCCCGATAGCCGCGTCAATCGATTTATCACGGCATGGAAATGAGGGAATCGAACGGCGTAAAGACCGACGGTGGCGATTCTCGTATGCGGGCCGGATAAAATCAGGTATTCCAGGCGAAATACCGTCGAATTGATGCATTGCAGGATGTTTCTCTGTTTTTCCTGTGCTAGTGTCATTACACGTCGACTATGGAATCTTCGACCATGTATTCCTGGCGGAGGAATCCAGATCGGCGACGACAACAGGCGAATCGGCTGCGATTCGCACCATTCAATCACGGAGACAACATGAATCGAAAAATCGCGATGTTCCTGTTCGCCATCGGCCTTGCCGCATCGGCCAGCGCAGGACATCTGGGATATGGATATATGGATGAGACCGCCTGCCGCGAGTATTGCGAAATGCAATACAAGAACTGCGAGGCCGAAGGCGGCACCGATTGTCACTACGCCCAGTTCGGGTGCTGGAGCGATTGCATGCACGTTTGAAGAAGGGGCATGGCGTCGTACACGGCGCCATGAAAACGCCGAACGCCAGAACCAACCCGGCGGGCAACTACCCGACGGGTTGATGGGCAAGAAACAAAAGTCCTTGTAGCCATATCGGCAGTGCCGATGCGCGACCCCGGCTATGCATATGGAATAAAATCGCGTTTTTTCGGAAAAACAAGCCGGAATTAATGCACTGCAAGATGTTTTCGAATTTCGCCTGTGATAAGGTCGTTACACATCGGAGGACGTGTTTTAACAATGGCTCGTATCGGCCACACGTCATTCGATGCATATAACGAGCGGATCGCCCGATTCGCACCATTCATCACCGGAGACAAAATGAACCGAAAAATCGCCCTGTTCCTGTTCACTCTCGGCCTGGCCGCCACTGCCAGCGCAACGCATATGGATGATCTCGCATGCCGCGAGTACTGCGCGTTCGAACGCAAGAACTGCGAAGCCGAAGCAGCAGGCAACAACTGCCTGCTGGTCGAGCGCACCTGCCTGATGGAGTGTCGCCACGTGTAATGCGCGGTCTTGCCCAGGCAAGAAGTAAAAAACCCGCCAGCCTTTCGGCCGGCGGGTTTTTCTTTGTGGCGCGCGGCGAGTTATCGCCCCGATCCTGGCGTCTTACATCGACGCCAGCTTCTGCCAGGTCTCGATCACCGAGTCGGGATTGAGCGACATCGATTCGATGCCCTGCTCCATCAGCCAGACCGCGAAGTCCGGATTGTCCGATGGACCCTGGCCGCAGATGCCGATGTACTTGCCCTGGGCGCGGCAGGCCTTGATGGCAAGGCTCAGCATGGCTTTCACCGCCGGGTCGCGCTCGTCGAAGTCCTTGGCCAGGAGCTCCATGCCGGAGTCGCGGTCCAGGCCCAGGGTCAGCTGGGTCAGGTCGTTCGAGCCGATCGAGAAGCCGTCGAAGTACTGCAGGAACTGCTCGGCCAGGATGGCGTTCGACGGCACTTCGCACATCATGATGACGCGCAGGCCGCCTTCGCCGCCACCTTCGCCGCGCTTCAGGCCGTACTTGGCCAGCAGCTCGATGACCTTCTCGGCCTGGCCCAGGGTGCGCACGAACGGAATCATGATCTGGACGTTGGTCAGGCCCATCTCTTCGCGTACGCGCTTCATGGCCAGGCATTCCATCTCGAAGGACTCGGCGAAGTCCTCGGCCAGGTAGCGCGCGGCGCCGCGGAAGCCCAGCATCGGGTTTTCCTCGTCCGGCTCGTAGCGCGAACCGCCGATCAGCTTCTTGTACTCGTTCGACTTGAAGTCGGACAGGCGCACGATGACCGGCTTCGGCCAGAACGCGGCGGCAATGGTGGCCACGCCCTCGGCCAGCTTGTCGACGTAGAAGGCTTTCGGAGAGGCATGGCCGCGCGCGACCGACTCGACCGCCTTCTTCAGGTCGGCGTCGATGTTCGGGTACTCGAGGATGGCCTTCGGGTGCACGCCGATGTTGTTGTTGATGATGAATTCCAGGCGCGCGAGACCGACGCCGGCGTTCGGCACCGACTGGAAATCGAAAGCCAGCTGCGGATTGCCGACGTTGAGCATGATCTTGGTCTTCAGCGGCGGCAGTTCGCCGCGCGAGACTTCGGTCACTTCGGTTTCCAGCAGGCCGTCGTAGATCTTGCCCTCGTCGCCTTCGGCGCAGGAAACGGTCACGAAGGTGCCGTCCTTCAGCGCCTCGGTGGCGTCGCCGCAGCCGACGACCGCCGGCACGCCCAGTTCACGGGCGATGATCGCCGCGTGGCAGGTGCGGCCGCCGCGGTTGGTGACGATCGCCGAGGCGCGCTTCATGACCGGCTCCCAGTTCGGGTCGGTCATGTCGGCCACCAGCACGTCGCCCGGCTGCACGCGTTCCATCTCCGACGGGTCGGTGATCACGCGCACGGGACCGGCGCCGATCTTCTGGCCGATCGCACGGCCGCTGGTCAATACCGTGCCGGTGCCCTTCAGCGAGAAGCGCTGCTGGGCGTCGGTCGCCTTCTGCTGGGATTTGACGGTTTCCGGACGCGCCTGCAGGATGTAGAGCTTGCCGTCGCGGCCATCCTTGCCCCACTCGATGTCCATCGGGCGGCCGTAGTGGTTCTCGATGATGACGGCGTATTTCGCCAGCTCGACCACTTCGGCATCGGTCAGCGAGTAGCGGTTGCGCATCTCGATCGGCACGTCGACGGTCTTCACCGAACGGCCGGCCTTGGCTTCCTCGGTGAACTCCATCTTGATCAGCTTGGAGCCGATGTTGCGGCGGATGACGGGCGACTTGCCCTGCTCGAGCATCGGCTTGTGAACGTAGAACTCGTCCGGGTTGACCGCGCCCTGCACCACGGTTTCGCCCAGGCCATAGCTGGAGGTGATGAAGACCACGTCCTTGAAGCCCGATTCGGTGTCGATGGTGAACATGACGCCGGCGGCGCCGGTGTCCGAACGGACCATGCGCTGCACGCCGGCCGACAGCGCCACTTCCGCGTGGGTGAAGCCCTTGTGCACGCGATAGGAAATCGCGCGGTCGTTGTAGAGCGAAGCGAAGACGTGCTTCATCGCTTCCAGGATGTTGTCGATGCCGACCACGTTCAGGAAGGTCTCCTGCTGGCCTGCGAAGGATGCGTCCGGCAAGTCTTCGGCGGTGGCCGAGGAGCGCACGGCGAACGAGACCTCGGTGGTCGAGTCGGCCACCAGGCGCTCGTAATAGGCGCGGATTTCCTGCTCCAGGCGCGGCTGGAAGGGGGTGTCGACGATCCACTGGCGGATTTCCTGGCCGGCGGCGGCGAGCGAGCGCACGTCGTCGATGTCCAGGCCTTCCAGGCGGGTGGCGATGCGGTCGGCCAGCGACGGACCACCATCGAGCGAGTGGCCGAGGAAGTCACGGAAGGCCTGGGCCGTGGTGGCGAAGCCGGTCGGGACGCGCACGCCGGCTTCGGCGAGCTGGCTGATCATTTCGCCGAGCGAAGCATTCTTGCCGCCGACCGATTCGACATCGGTCATGCGCAGGTTTTCGAACGAGGCAACGTAAACACCATTGCCCTGTTCAGGCTCCTTCAACGATGCTGCTTGAGACAGGTTAGTCATGGTAAAACACCCTTACTTGATGATAGAAACTTGTCGGGCAGGCGCTGGGCAGAGGGCGCGTGTTTTCTTGTTATTCTGGGCGTCGTGCAGCACAATGCGAATCCGTTGCAGAGCATTTTACCGCGTGCGACCGCGATTCACAGCGCACAATCCTGCATTCTTGCCAGCATTAGCGAAAAATTCATCATGACCGCAGACAGCCGCCAGCCCCTTCCCGCGCCCACGCGCACCGTATTTTTCGTGTCCGACGGCACCGGCATCACGGCCGAAACCTTCGGCCACGCGGTGCTGAGCCAGTTCGAAATGCGTTTCCGCCAGATCCGCATTCCCTTCATCGACACGCTCGACAAGGCGCGCGACGCGGCGCGGCGCATCAACGAGGTCTATGCGCTCGACAACCAGCGCCCGATCGTGTTCTCGACCCTGGTGAAGCACGACCTGTCGGGCGTGATCCGCGCCTCGAACGGCATGCACATGGATTTGTTCCAGACCTTCGTGGCGCCGCTGGAAATGGAGCTGGGCGTGAAATCGACCCACACCATCGGCCGCATCCACAACGTCGTGGACTCCGAGGAATACAAGAACCGCATCGAGGCCATCAACTTCTCGCTGGCCCACGACGACGGCCAGTCGCACAAGAACCTGGCCGAGGCCGACGTCATCCTGGTCGGCGTCTCGCGCTCGGGCAAGACCCCGACCTCGCTCTACCTGGCGATGCAGTACGGGATCAAGGCGGCCAACTATCCGCTGATTCCCGACGACTTCGAGCGCGGCAAGCTGCCCTCCTCGCTGCCGCCGTTCAAGCACAAGCTGTTCGGCCTGACCATTACGCCCGAGCGCCTGACCGAGATCCGCAACGAGCGCCGCGCCGGCAGCAAGTACGCCTCCATCGAGAACTGCCGCTACGAAGTCAACGAAGCGGAACAGCTAATGAAGCGCGAGGGGATCCGCTGGCTGTCCTCGACCACCAAGTCGATCGAGGAGATCGCGACCACGATCCTGCAGGAGATCAAGCCGGATCGGCGCGAGTATTGACGGGCACTCGATCCCGCCTCTCGGGCTATCCCATGGAAGCGGCGCTGCGCTCCACCAGCACATCGATCGACTTCGCCGCCGGCACCTTGCTCTCCTTCGCATGGTGCCAGAGCGGAATCAAGGGGTTGAGCTCAGGGTAGTAGCCCGCCACGCAGCCCTGCGGCAGGTCGTAGGGCACCACCGCCAGCCCGTCCACGCGGCGCGCCACGCCGTCCTCGGCCGCGCAGCGCAGCGCCACCAGGTCGCCTTGCGCCAGCCCATGGCGCTCCATGTCGGATGGCGCCATGAACAGCACCATGC
>DNCF01000445.1:0-7790 GCA_003484545.1 Massilia sp.
CGACAGGTCGAAGCCGCCCTGGGTCTCGACCTTGCGGAACAGTGCGTGGACGCGCTCGCTGTCGCGTCCCAGCAGGTCGTAGACGAAGCGCTCGAAATTCGAGGCCTTCGAGATGTCCATCGACGGGCTGCTGGTGTGGAAGGTTTCGGCGCTCTTCCTCACGCGGTAGACGCCGGTGCGGAAGAATTCGTCGAGCACGTCGTTCTCGTTGGTGGCCACCACCAGCTTGGCGATCGGCAGGCCCATCATGCGGGCGATGTGGCCGGCGCAGATGTTGCCGAAGTTCCCCGACGGGACGGTGAACGATACCTTCTGGTCGTTACTGGTGGTCGCCGCCAGGTAGCCGCGGAAGTAGTACACGACCTGGGCCACCACGCGCGCCCAGTTGATCGAGTTGACGGTGCCGATCTTGTGGCGCGCCTTGAACGACAGGTCGTTGGAGACGGCCTTCACCATGTCCTGGCAATCGTCGAATACGCCCTCGACCGCGATGTTGAAGATGTTCGGGTCCTGCAGGCTGAACATCTGCGCGGTCTGGAAGGCGCTCATCTTGTTCGCCGGGGACAGCATGAACACGCGCACGCCGCGCTTGCCGCGCATCGCGTACTCGGCGGCGCTGCCGGTGTCGCCCGAGGTGGCGCCAAAAATGTTCAGCTCGTCGTCGTTCTTCGCCAGCGCGTATTCGAACAGGTTGCCGAGCAGCTGCATGGCCATGTCCTTGAAGGCCAGGGTCGGGCCGTTCGACAGCGCCTGCAGGATCAGCTTGCGCCCGCCCTCGTCTTCCAGCACGCGCAAAGGCGTGATGTCCTTCGCGGACTCGTCCGCGCGCGCATTGCGGTAGACCTCGGGCGTGTAGGTCCTGGCGGTCAGCGCCTTCAGGTCGGCGTCCGGAATGTCGGTTGCAAACTTGCGCAGGATCTCGTAGGCCAGCTCGGCGTAGGACAGCCTGCGCCAGGCATCGAGTTCTTCGCCGCTGACGCGGGGGTACTCGGCCGGCATGAACAGGCCGCCATCGGGGGCCAGGCCGCCGAGCAGGATCGAGGAAAAGGTTTCCGGATTACGGGAAGCGGACGCGCTCGTAGCGCGGGTAGACACATATTGCATACGTTAATGGATCCGGTTGGCTGGCGTTGATCCATTTATTATAGTGCGGCCCGGCCGATCACGTCTGTGCGGCCGAGATTGCTGTGGCGGGAATTGAAACGGAACAGCGCCGGCGCTGTCGAGGACCGCAGGGTGGGCGCGGCCGGCGTAGGCACGCCGTGCCCGCGCGGACGTCCCCGTGGTGCTGGCTGACTTCCATTCGAAAAAGACGCGTCGCGGCAGCGCCATGGAGGCGTTCCGGTAACGCGTCGGTTTCGATGTTCGCAGGCATGACCGATATGCCAGCGTTCGCGTGGGCACGAAGTGCCCACCCTACAGGTACCGCCGCAGGCGAGTCAGCAGGCCGCGTGATTCACGGTGACGACGTGCACCGCCAGCCCGCCCAGCGACGTTTCCTTGTACTTCGCCTGCATGTCGGCCCCGGTCTGGCGCATGGTCTCGATCACGTTGTCGAGACTGACGAAGTGGGTGCCGTCGCCCTTCAGCGCCAGCGAGGCGGCGGTGATGGCCTTGATCGCGCCCATGCCATTGCGCTCGATACAGGGGATCTGCACCAGGCCGCCGATCGGGTCGCAGGTCATGCCGAGGTGGTGCTCGATGCCGATCTCGGCGGCGTTCTCGATGCGTTCGTTCGAACCGCCGAGCGCCGCCACCAGGCCGGCCGCCGCCATCGCGCAGGCCACGCCGACTTCGCCCTGGCAGCCGATCTCGGCGCCCGAGATCGAGGCGTTCTTCTTGCACAGCATGCCGATCGCGCTCGATGTCAGCAGGAAGTCGCGGATGCCGCGCACCGGGTCGCTCGGACGGCAGTCCTCGGCGTAGTAACGCAGCACCGCCGGGATGATGCCGGCCGCGCCGTTGGTCGGGGCCGTGACCACGCGCCCGCCGGCCGCGTTCTCCTCGTTGACCGCCATCGCGTACAGGGTCACGTGGTGGGTGGCGTCGTGCGGCAGTTCGTTGACGCGCTTCCCCTCAGTGCAGTGGGCCTGCTTCCACAGGCGCGCGGCGCGGCGCTTGACGTTCAGACCGCCTGGCAGCTGGCCTTCGGTGACCAGGCCGTGGGCGATGCAGTCGCGCATGGTGGTCCAGATGCGGTCCAGGCCGGCGTCCAGCTCGGCCTCGCTCATGCGCGCCAGCTCGTTCGCGCGCAGCATGTGCGGGATCGACAGGCCGTGCTTGCGGCCCTGCTCCAGCAGTTCGCTCATGGTATCGAAGGGGTAAGGCACCGCGAGCGCCGGGGCGCTTGCCGCCTCCGCCGTCTCCGCCATCCGCGCCTGCGCTTCGCCCGCCGCGGTAATGAAGCCGCCGCCGACCGAATAGTAAATGCGTTCGATGACGCTGCCGTCCCGCAGCTGCAGCACGAAGCGCATGCCGTTCGGATGCTCGGGCAGGGTCGAGGACTTGTGCCAGACCAGGCCCGTGCGCGCCGAGAACGGCACCTCTTTCGTTCCCAGGAGGCGCAGCACGCCATCGAGCTCGGCTTCGGCCAGCTTGTCCTCGACGGAGTCGGGATCGATGTCTTGCGGGGTCTCGCCCATCAGGCCCAGGATCACCGCCTTGTCGGTCGCGTGGCCGACGCCGGTCAGCGCCAGCGAACCGTAGAGGTGGGCTTCGACGCCGACCGCCTCATCGAGGCTGCCGCACTCGAGCAGGAAGCGGCGCGCCGCCACCATCGGGCCCACCGTGTGGGAGCTCGACGGGCCGATACCGATCTTGAAAAGATCGAAAACGCTCATGTCCATCTATGTGTCTCGCTATGGTCTTTATTATTATCGTGTGTGTCGTGTGTCAGGCGGTGGCGCCGACGTCGATGTTCTCGAGCATGCTGGCGACCATCTCCTCGATGCCGATCTCGGCTTTCCAGCCCCAGTCGCTTGCGGCGCGGCTGTCGTCCAGGCTCTTCGGCCAGGTGTCGGCGATGGCCTGGCGGCTGTCCGGCTTGTAGGCGATCTCGAATTCCGGCACGGCCTTCTTGATCGCGGCCGCCAGTTCGCGCGGGTTGAACGAGACGCCGGCGACGTTGTACGAGGAGCGGATCGCCACTTTCCCGGCCGGGGCTTCCATCAGCTCGATGGTAGCGCGGATCGCGTCCGGCATGTAGATCATCGGCAGCGTGGTTTCCGGGCCGAGGAAGCATTCATACGTTTCGCCCTTCAACGCCGAATGGAAGATGGCGATCGCGTAGTCGGTGGTGCCGCCGCCCGGAGGCGACTTGTAGCTGATGATGCCCGGGTAGCGTATCGAGCGCACGTCCACGCCGTACTTGGTGTGGTAGTACTCGCACAGGCGCTCGCCGGCCAGCTTGCTGATGCCGTAGATCGTGGTCGGGTCCATGATCGTGTACTGGGCGGTGTTCTCGGCCGGGGTGTTCGGGCCGAAGGCGGCGATCGACGACGGCCAGAACACCTTCAGCGGCTTGCCCGCCTCGCCACGCTCGCGCGCGACTTCCAGGATGTTCAGCAGGCCGTCCATGTTCAGGGTCCAGGCTTTCAGGGGCGCCTTTTCGCCGGTGGCCGACAGCAGCGCCGCCAGCTGGTAGACCTGGGTCACGCCTTCGTCGGCGACGACGGCCGCCAGGCGTTCCTTGTCCAGCACGTCGAGCTGGGCGTAGCGCGCGGCGCCGTAGACGTTGCTGCTGCCGATGTCGGTGGCGAGGACGTTATCGACGCCGTGTTTTTCCGCCAGTGCGGTGACCAGTTCGCTGCCGATCTGGCCGTTGGCGCCGATGATGAGAATGCGTTCCATGTACTCTTGTTCCTTGAAGCCGGTGATTAGTTATTCTTGAGGATGCCCAGTTCGCGGCCGGCCTGCTCGAAGGCGGCCAGCACCTTGTCGAGCTGTTCGCGGGTATGCGCGGCGGAGAGCTGGACGCGCACGCGCGCCTGGCCCATCGGCACCACCGGGTAGAAGAAGCCCGACAGCAGCACGCCCAGTTCGAACATGCGCGCCGCGAATTTCTGCGCCACCGGCGCGTCGAACAGCATCACCGGCACCACCGGGTGGGTGCCCGGCTTGATGGTGAAGCCGATGCGCTCGATCTCGCTGCGGAAGTAGGCGGTGTTTTCCATCAGGCGGTCGCGCAGCTCGGTCGACTTGCTGATGCGCTCCAGCACGGCCAGCGAAGCGCCGGCGATCATCGGCGCCAGGGTGTTCGAGAACAGGTAAGGCCGCGATTTCTGGCGCAGGGTCTCGATGACCTCCTTGCGGCCCGAGGTGAAGCCGCCCATCGCGCCGCCCAGGGCCTTGCCCAGGGTGCCGGTGATGATGTCGATCTTGCCCAGCACGCCGCAGTGCTCGTGGGTGCCGCGGCCGGTCGCGCCCATGAAGCCGGAGGCGTGCGATTCGTCGACCAGGGTCAGGGCGCCGTACTTCTCGGCCAGTTCCACGATCTTGTCGAGCTGGGCGATGGTGCCGTCCATCGAGAACACGCCGTCGGTGACGATCACCTTGTGGCGCTTGCCCGCTTCGGTGGCGGCGATCAGCTGCTTCTCGAGGTCGGCCATGTCGTTGTTGGCGTAGCGGTAGCGCGCGGCCTTGCACAGGCGGATGCCGTCGATGATCGAGGCGTGGTTCAGGGCGTCCGAGATGATGGCGTCGTTCTCGTCGAACAGCGGCTCGAACACGCCGCCGTTGGCGTCGAAAGCGGCCGCGTACAGGATGGTGTCCTCGGTACCGAGAAACTTCGACAGGGCCTGCTCCAGTTCCTTGTGCACGGTCTGGGTGCCGCAGATGAAGCGCACCGACGACAGGCCGTAGCCGTACTTGGCCAGCGCGGCCTCGGCCGCCTTTTGCGTTTCCGGATCGCCCGACAGGCCCAGGTAGTTGTTGGCGCACATGTTGATCAGGGTGCGGCCGTCGTCGGCCACGACTTCGGCGCCCTGGCGCGAGGCCAGCACGCGCTCGGGTTTGAACAGGCCCTGGTCGCGCAGCGTGGAGAGGTTCTGCTGCAGGCCCGTATAAAACGCGTTCTTCCCTTGTTCGCTCATGTCATTTCCCTGTCGGTGATGCCGGCTTGACCGGCTGTTGGACTATGCTGTACCGTTGACCGCAATTCGTACCGATTCGCTGCCTTGCCTCGTTTTCGGTATTTCGAACTGAAATTCAATATAATGAATATTACGCCCACCTGCCGAACTTGGCAAGATCGCTTGGCAAGGTCGGGCGGTCCATCAATTATTAGAGCTGTCTGTCGAGATGAAAACCGTGGTCACCACCAATAACGCCCCGCCGGAAGTCGGCGCCACCCTGCAGCGCCTGCGCCTGGCGCGCGGCCTGACGCTGGAGGACCTGTCGCGCATCGCGGGGGTGTCGAAGTCGATGCTGTCCCAGATCGAGCGCGAGAAGGCCAATCCTACCATCGCCATCACCTGGCGTCTGGCCAATGCCCTGGGCGTGCAGATCGGCGAACTGCTGGCGTCGGAAACGCGCGAGGTCGAGGCGATCCGGGTGCTGGACGCCCACGAGACGCCCACCCTGCCCGGCACCCATGCCGGCTATACGCTGCGCATCCTGGGACCGATGGAGCTGGCCGGGCAATACGAATGGTATGAGCTGACGCTGGCGCCGGGCGGCGAGCTGGCCTCGCAGGCCCACGATCCGGGAACCAAGGAGCACATGACGGTGCTCAACGGCTCGCTCGAGATCGAGGTCGGGACCTCGAAACGCAAGGTCAAGGCCGGCGGGACGGCGAGGTATCCGGCGGACCAGGATCATGTGATCCGGAATGTAGGGAAGACCGAGGCGAAGGCGCTGCTGGTGGTGGTGCATCGGTAGGCGTCGGTAGCAACGGCTCTTTTTGATCCGACATTTGTTTTTGCCTGATAACAAATGTTTAGAGGAACCACCACAGCATCACCGCCGTACCGCGTGGGCACGAGTGCCCACCCTACGCCACGCCGAACGCCAACAATGGAACCGGAACCGAGAACTTCGTCGGCCGTAGCGCGTGGGTACAAGTACCCACCCTACGCCTTTGCGACGGCCAGCGAAGAAACGCAGTCCGTAGGGTGGGCTCTCGAGCCCACGCGGTCGTACTCGTGATCTGCCCCACGCTCACGGCCTCGCCTGCGCTGCTGTAAAAAACAAAAACCGGGCCAGCCGAATCCCGCGATTCGCTGGCCCGATCTCTTTTGCGGATCAGGCGGCCCTGGCGCCGCCCGAAACACCGCCGATCACATCTTCAACGCGCGGCTCAGGAAGCCCCAGCGATCCGCCACTTCCTCGATCTGCTTCGCCGTCGGCTTGCCGGCGCCGTGCCCGGCCTTGGTGTCGATGCGGATGATCATCGGGTTGCAGCCGGCCTGGGCCGCCTGGGCGGCGGCGGCGAACTTGAAGCTGTGGGCCGGCACCACGCGGTCGTCGTGGTCGGCGGTGGTGACCATGGTCGCCGGATAGCTGGTCCCCGGCTTCAGGTTATGCAGCGGCGAGTACTTGACCAGGGCCTTGAACTCGTCCGGGTTCTCCGACGAGCCGTAGTCCGAGGTCCAGGCCCAGCCGATGGTGAACTTGTGGAAGCGCAGCATGTCGAGCACGCCGACCATCGGGATGGCGGCGCCGAACAGGTCCGGACGCTGGGTCATCGCCGCGCCGACCAGCAGGCCGCCGTTGCTGCCGCCGCCGATCGCCAGCTTCGAAGGCTGGGTCACCTTGTTCGCGACCAGCCACTCGGCCGCGCCGATGAAGTCGTCGAACACGTTCTGCTTCTGCAGCTTTGTGCCGGCCTGGTGCCAGGATTCGCCGTATTCGCCGCCGCCGCGCAGGTTGGCCACGACGTAGACGCCGCCCATTTCCATCCAGGCCAGGTTGGCCGGCGAGAAGCCCGGCAGCATCGAGATGTTGAAGCCGCCGTAGCCGTAGAGGTAGGTCGGGTTGTTGCCGTCGAGTTTCAGGCCCTTCTTCGACACGATGAACATCGGCACCTTGGTGCCGTCGCGGCTGGTGAAGAACTGCTGGCGGGTCTCGTAGGCGTTCGGGTCGAAGTCGACCTTCGGCTGGCGGAACACGCTGGTCTTGCCGCTCTTCATGTCGAGACGGTAGATCGTCGTCGGGGTGGTGAAGCCGGTAAAGGAGAAGAAGGTCTCCGTGTCGCCGCGCTTGCCGGTGAAGCCCGAGACCGAACCGATGCCCGGCAGCGCGATCTCGCGCACCAGCTTGCCGTTGAGGTCGCTCACGCGCACGACGCTGCGCGCATCCTTCAGGTATTCCGCGATGATGCGATCGCCCACGATGTGGGCGGCGTTCAGGGTCTCGGCGGTTTCGGGAACGATCTCCTTCCAGTTCGCTTCAGCCGGTTTGCGCACGTCGATGGCGACGATGCGCTGGCGCGGGGCCTTGCGGTCGGTGCTGAAGTAGAACACGTCGCCGACGTTGTCGATGAAGTCGTAGGCTGCGTCGAAGTTGTCGATCAGCGGCACGACCTTCGAATCCGGCTTGGACAGGTCCTTGTAGAAGATGCGGTACTTGTGGGCGGTGCCCTTGGTCGCCGTGATCAGGAGGTATTTGCCGTCGTCCGTGGTCTGGGCGCGGAAGCCCCATTCCTTCTGGTCCGGACGGTCGTAGACCAGGGTGTCGGCGCTCTGCGGCGTGCCGATCTTGTGATAGTAGAGCTTCTGGTGGTAGTTGACGGCGGCCAGTTTCGTTTCTTCCGTCGGCTCGTCGTAGCGGCTGTAGAAGAAGCCCTTGCCGTC
>DNCF01000445.1:7965-8728 GCA_003484545.1 Massilia sp.
TCGATGTCGCGCACCTTCCACTCGTTCCAGTCAGAGCCCGAGGCGGCGGTGCCGTAGGCGAGCAGCTTGCCGTCCGGGCTCACTTCGGCGCCGGCCAGGGCGACCGTGCCGTCGGCGGCCAGGGTGTTCGGGTCGAGCAGCATGCGCGGCTGGTCTTCCAGCTTCTTCATGGTGTACAGCACCGACTGGTTCTGCAGGCCGTCGTTGCGGCTGTAGAAGTAGCGGCCGCCCTCTTTCGACGGCACCGAGTAGCGCTCGTAGTTCCACAGCTTGGTCAGGCGCTGGCGGATCGCCTCGCGCTGCGGGATCTGGCCCAGGTAGGCCTGGGTCACCGCGTTCTGGGCGTCGACCCATTTCTTGGTCTCGGCGCTGTTGGCGTCTTCCAGCCAGCGGTAGGGGTCGGCGATGGTGGTGCCGTGGTAGTTGTCCGTCTGGTCGACCTTCTGGGTGACCGGATAGCTCAGCTGAGTGCCTGCCGGGCAGGATGCCGGGTCGGCAGCCTGGACGCCGAAGGCCATCATCAGGGCCGCGGCGAGCGTTGCGTGTCTCATGTGCATATTGTTCTCGAAACGTGGTGTCATGAAGGCGGATGTGCCGAAGGGCATCATAACGCGAAACTCATCGGGATGCGACCTGCGGGCGCCACGCGGAAGGGAGCGGCGGACGCCAGGCAGCCTGCCACGCAGCCCGTCAATACGGGCAGCATGCACCGCCGGCCCGCACCGCCACGCAGGCCGCTGCGGCCGCGATCGGTCGGACTGCC
>DNCF01000442.1:0-145 GCA_003484545.1 Massilia sp.
TGGGGCGGCGCACGACCGGCGCCGGCGTCGCCGCGTCGATCATGTCCTGCAGGCGGCGCAGGGCGTCTTCCTTGTTCTGCTCCAGGCTGCGCGCAGCCTGGGCCTTCAGCACGACCACGCCGTCCTGGGTGATGCGGCTGTCGCG
>DNCF01000442.1:361-3464 GCA_003484545.1 Massilia sp.
CTGGGTGATGCGGCTGTCGCGCGCCGCCAGCAGGCGGTCCTTGACGGCCTCGGGCAGGGAGGAAGCGTGGACGTCGAAGCGCGCATGGACCGCGCACGAGACCTTGTTGACGTTCTGGCCGCCGGGCCCCTGGGCGCGGATCGCGCTGAACTCGACGTCGGCCGGGTCAAGCATTATCTTCATGGATCGATGGGTGTGGCCTGGGCCGCGTGCTTGGCTTGCATGGCCCGAATGATAACCGGAAAACCATCGCGCACACCCAGGGCGGGTAGGAAGGATCTTCATCGCGAAGAAATAAGACGATCGTACTTTTTTGCGATATAGTGGTGAAGTACGATACAAAAAGCGCAGCTCACAGCGGTTCAACTACAAACAAGGAAGAGACATGAGTGCAGACTACGTCGTTCACGGCAATGTTGCCGTCATCACCCTGAACAATCCCCCGGTCAACGGCCTCGGCCTGGAGACCCGCAGCGCGGCCGTGGCGGCGCTGCGCCGTGCGGAAAGCGACGATGCCGTGAAGGCGGTCGTCATCACCGGCGCCGGCAAGGTGTTCTCGGGCGGCGCCGACATCCGCGAGTTCAATTCGCCCAAGGCGCTGACCGAACCGACGCTGCACACTCTGATCGCCACCGCCGAGAACCTGAGCAAGCCGGTGGTGGCCGCGATCCACGGCGTCTGCATGGGAGGCGGCCTCGAGCTCTCGCTCGGCTGCCATTACCGCGTGGCGCTGCCGGGCGCCCAGATCGGCCTGCCGGAAGTGAAGATCGGCCTGGTGCCGGGCGCCGGCGGCACCCAGCGCCTGCCGCGCGTGGTCGGCCTGGAGCAGGGCCTGAACATGATCGTCTCGGGCAATCCGGTGATGTCGGAGAAGCTGGCCGAAACCAGGCTGTTCGACCGCGTGTTCGATGCCGGGGCCGACCTGGTGGCCGCCAGCGTCGAGTTCGCGAACGGCATCGCCGACGCCCGTCCGCTGCCGAAGGTGCGCGACCTGAAGATCGATTACCCGAATTACGAAGCCTTCCTGCAATTCTCGCGCAATACCGTGAAGGCCATGGCCGGCCCGTTCCCGGCGCCGCTCGAATGCGTCGAGTGCGTGGCGGCCAGCGTCACCAAAAAATTCGAGGACGGCCTGGCCTTCGAGCGCGAGCGCTTCCTGGCGCTGGCCCAGACCACGGAATCGAAGGCCCTGCGCCATGCCTTCTTCGCCGAGCGCGCCGCCAGCAAGGTGCCCGACGTCCCGGCCGACACGCCGACCCGCAAGATCGAACGCGCGGCCGTGATCGGCGCCGGCACCATGGGCGGCGGCATCGCCATGAACTTCGCGAACGCCGGCATTCCCGTGACCATCCTGGAAATGAAGCAGGAAGCCCTGGACAAGGGCCTGGCCACCATCCGCAAGAATTACGAGAACACGGTCAAGAAAGGCAAGCTGGCCCAGGACAAGGCCGAGCAGCGCATCGGCCTGATCACCGGCACGCTGGCCTTCGAGGACATCGCCCAGGCCGACATCGTGGTCGAAGCCGTGTTCGAGGACATGGAGGTCAAGACCCAGGTGTTCCGCAAGCTGGACGAGGTGATGAAGCCGGGCGCGATCCTGGCCTCCAACACCTCGACCCTGGACCTGAACAAGATCGCCGACGTGACCTCGCGCCCGCAGGACGTGATCGGCCTGCACTTCTTCAGCCCGGCCAACGTGATGAAGCTGCTGGAAATCGTGCGCGGCGCGAAGACCGGCAAGGACGTGCTGGCCACCGCGCTGGCGCTGTCGAAAAAGATCCGCAAGACCGGCGTGGTCTCGGGCGTGTGCGACGGCTTCATCGGCAACCGCATGGTCGAACAATACCTGCGCCAGGCTTTCTTCCTGCTGGAAGAGGGCGCGCTGCCGGAGCAGGTCGACAAGGCGATCGAGAAGTTCGGCTTTGCCATGGGCCCGTTCCGCATGAGCGACCTGGCCGGCAACGACATCGGCTGGTACATCCGCAAGCGCCGCTATGCCGAGTCGCCGGACATCGTCTATTCGCCGATTCCTGATCGCCTGTGCGAGCAGGGCCGCTTCGGCCAGAAGACCGGCGCCGGCTGGTACGACTACCAGGCGGGCGACCGCAAGCCGCACGCTTCGGCCTCGGTGAACGAGATGATCGCCGGCTATTCGAAGGAAATCGGCGTCGAGCGCCGCACGATTTCGGACGAGGAGATCGTGCAGCGCCTGGTGTTCGCGCTGGCGAACGAGGGCGCGCGCATCCTGGAAGAGGGGATCGCCCTGCGCGCCTCCGACATCGACATGGTCTACCTGACCGGCTACGGCTTCCCGCTGCACCGCGGCGGCCCGATGCTGTATGCGGACACGGTCGGCCTGCCCAACGTGCTGGCCGCGATCCAACAGTTCGCGCGCGGCCGCCACGGCGAAGCCTGGACCCCGGCGCCGCTGCTGGAGCGCCTGGCCGCCGAGGGTAAGGGTTTCAACGGCTGAGGCTTTCTTACGCATCGATAACAACGGCGGGCCCGCGGGCCCGCTGTTTTTTTGCCGTCGCTATCCGTGACCTGTCCGGTGGGGTGGACGGCTACACCCAGTGGCGTGCCGACCCGCGGCCGTGGCGCCGCCCACGCGTTCCATTCCCGCGTGCGCCGACGCGCCGCGCGCCGTCCTGGCGGTCGCCGGTTTAGCCGCCGCCCCGCGTCCGTGGCTGTATGTTCGGTCGCCGTCTACCGGCAGCCAATCGAATCGGATGGCGAAACCACCGATTCATCAATAAATAAACAAATCCGTTTACTTATTTCAGACTCAGGCATACGATGTCGACATTGCCATTCATTCAACCGGCCATGAAGACCGTCCTCCTGATCGCCAGCGCCTGCCTGCTCGGGCTTTTGTCCACCACGGGCGCCTCGCTGCCTTACCCGATCCTGCCGCCGCTGTTCGCCGCCGGGGCCACCAACGACCTGACCGGCTTCCTCGGCCTGCCGCCCAAGCTCCTGTTCGGCATCGCCCTGATGATCAATCCGGTCGGCCTACTGATCGGCAGTGCGATGCTGGGGCCGGTGTCGGACCGTTTCGGGCGCCGGCGCGTGCTGTTGATGACCGCCATCGGCGCCGCCGTCG
>DNCF01000357.1:0-13036 GCA_003484545.1 Massilia sp.
TTCGACCCCTTCTTCACCACCCGCATGGGGCAGGGCGGCACCGGCCTGGGCCTGAGCATCGCGCACACCATCGCCACGTCGCTGCTGGGCGGCGCGATCCGGATCGAGAGCGCGCCCGGCGCCGGCACCGTCTTCATCCTAGACCTGCCCCTGGTGGCGGCCGAGGCGAGGACCAACGGACTATCCAACGACGAGAGGAAACTGCACGCATGAGCATCATCACCACCATCGAGGACCTGCGCGTACTGGCCAGGCGGCGCGTGCCGCGCATGTTCTACGACTATGCCGACGCCGGTTCGTGGACCGAATCCACCTACCGCGCCAACGAGAGCGACTTCGCCGCCATCAAGTTCCGGCAGCGCGTGGCGGTGAACCTGGTCGACCGCAGCCTGAAGTCCACGATGGTCGGGCAGGAGGTGGCGATGCCGGTGGCCCTGGCGCCGACCGGGCTGACCGGCATGCAGCATGCCGACGGCGAGATCCTGGCGGCGCGCGCGGCCGAGAAGATCGGGGTGCCGTTCACGCTCTCGACGATGAGCATCTGCTCGATCGAGGACGTGGCCGCGCGCACCACGAAGCCGTTCTGGTTCCAGCTCTACGTGATGAAGGACCGCGACTTCATCAACCGCCTGATCGACCGCGCCAAGGCCGCCAACTGTTCGGCGCTGGTGCTCACGCTCGACCTGCAGGTGCTGGGCCAGCGCCACAAGGACATCCGCAACGGCATGACCGCGCCGCCGAAGCTGACCATCCCGAACCTGATGAACCTGGCCACCAAGCCGCGCTGGTGCCTGAACATGCTGCGCACGCCGCGCCGGCACTTCGGCAACATCGTCGGCCATGCGAAGAGCGTCTCGGACATGAGCTCGCTGTCGTCCTGGACCTCGCAGCAGTTCGACCCGGCGCTGTCGTGGAAGGACGTGGAGTGGATCAAGGAGCGCTGGGGCGGCAAGCTGATCATCAAGGGCATCATGGATTCCGAGGATGCGCGCCTGTGCGTCGAGAGCGGCGCCGACGCGCTGATCGTCTCGAACCACGGCGGCCGCCAGCTCGACGGCGCGCCCTCGAGCATCCGTGCCTTGCCGGAGATCGTCGACGCCGTCGGCAAGCAGATCGAGGTGCACATGGACGGCGGCATCCGCTCGGGCCAGGACGTGATCCGCGCGCTGGCGCTGGGTGCGAAGGGCGTCTACATCGGCCGGCCCTTCCTCTACGGCCTGGGCGCGATGGGCGAGGCGGGCGTGGCGCGCTGCCTCGAGATCATCCGCAACGAGCTGGACCTGACCATGGCCTTCTGCGGCCTGCGCGACGTGCGCCAGGTGGACCGGAACATCCTGTTACCGGGGACGTATTGAATTAGTGGGCAGTGGGTTCGAGAACCCACCCTGCAACCGGCCAAAGAACGTAGCGTGGGTTCTCGAACCCACCGCTTTACGCTCTGATCAGCAGGGAACTACAACACCACGTTCGTCGGCCGACCGCTTTCCCACGCCTCGATATTCTCGACCAGCATGTCCGCCAGCGTCTGCATCGCCCCCGCGCTGGCCCAGGCCACGTGCGGGGTGAGGATGAAGTTCGGCAGGCGCAGCCCGAGCAGCGGATTGTCCTGCCCCGGCGGCTCCTGGCTCAGGACGTCGAAGCCGGCGCCGCCGATGGTGCGCCGCATCAGGGCCTCGGCCAGCGCCGCCTCGTCCACCAGCCCGCCGCGCGCGGTGTTGATGAGCAGGGCGGTCGGCTTCATCATGGCCAGCTCGCGCGCGCCGATCATGTGGCGCGTCTGCTGCGAGAGCGGCAGGTGCAGGCTGACCACGTCGGAGGTCGCCAGCAGTTCGTCCAGCGCCAGCTGGGTCACGCCTGGTTCGTTCACGGGCGAGCGCGAGGTGATGCAGACCTGCATGCCGAAGGCTTGCCCGATCTGGGCCACGCGCCGGCCCAGCGCGCCGAAACCGACGATGCCCAGGCGGGTGCCGGCCAGGTCGCCGATCGGGTGGTCGAGCAGGCAGAAGCGATTCGAATGCTCCCAGCGCCCGGCCTCGACGTCGGCGACGTAGGCGCGCAGGTTGCGGCGCAGGGCCAGCATCAGGGTGAAGCAGTGCTCGGGCACCGACACCAGGGAGTAATTGCGGATGTTCGCCACCGCAATGCCGCGCGCGCGGCAGGCCGCCAGGTCGACGTTGTCGGTGCCGGTGGCCGCCACTGCCACCATCTTCAATTCCGGCAGCTGGGCGAGGACGTCGCCGCGCAGCACCACCTTGTTGGTCACGGCGATGGTCGCGCCGCGCAGGCGTTCGAGCACCTGGTCGGGGGCCGTGGCGGGGTAGTCCCGCCAGTCGTGCGCAAAGGCGGGCGGGCGCAGCGTCGCGATCAGGCTGTCGCGATCGAGGAAGACGATCTTGTGCATGGCGCTTCTTTCGTCATGGGGATGCGAATAATTGTAGAGCATGCGTGGCGCATGAGCGCAGAAAACGCCGCCCGGGCCGGAATAAAAATGCCGGGAAAAGGGGGGAACAAGAGAAGCGAAAAAAAGACAGGGCGAGCCCTGTCTTTTTTGGGTATATGGAGGGAGCTCGAGCGGCTTTACTTGGTGGTGGCGGCGGTGGTGGTGTTGTGATCCGCCGCGTCGTGCTTGGCTTCTGCCTTCTGTTCGGCCGCATCGGCCTTGGCTTCCGCCTTTTCCTTGGTGGCTTTCTTCTCGGCCTTGGCCTTCTTCTTGGCGGCATCGGCCTTGGCCTCGGCGACGTCGGCTTTCGCCTCCGCCTGGGCCTTCTCTACCTTGGCATCGGCCTTCGCGACATCCTTGGCTTCCTTGGCCTCGGCCTTGGCGGCCGGCGTGGCGCTATGGGTGGCGCTGTGGGTAGCGCTGCTCTGGGCGAATGCCGAGGTGGCGAACAGGCCTGCAATCAGGGTAGCGACGAGTTTGCTCATGGTGTCTTTCCTTCATTAGTTGGAAAAATGTGGACGTCCCGTTCGGGGAAATTCCGGTGCTACTGAGCCGATAACGCGGGCCGTTCTGGCAACGTTGACGCTTATTACATCCCGTTACAATCGCTCGTCGCCTCGGACCGACGCAAGAGCGTCTGACAGTACGCGCGTGCGGCGAGACGATGTAACGCCGCCATGGGGGGGCTTGTCGGGCGCGCGGGATGGTTAGGTGCCGTACAGTCGTGCCGGGCAGGAGAGAATAGACTGCGCGCATCGATGTTCGCGGGAGCCAGCCATGCCAGACGCCCTGAAGGAATACAAAGCCAAGCGCGATTTCTCGGTCACTTCCGAGCCTGCCGAAGGCGGCGCCCCCGGCAAGGATGCGCTGAGTTTCGTGATCCAGAAACATTGGGCTAGCCGCCTGCACTACGACTTCCGGCTCGAGCTCGACGGCGTGATGAAGAGCTGGGCCGTGCCCAAGGGGCCGAGCTACGACACCCACGACAAGCGCATGGCCGTGCACGTCGAGGACCATCCGATCTCGTATTCCGATTTCGAGGGCACCATCCCCGAGAAGCAGTATGGCGCGGGCAAGGTCATCATCTGGGACAAGGGCACCTGGGAGCCGCTGGACGACCCGCACAAGGGCTACCGCAGCGGCAACCTGAAGTTCCGCATCCACGGGCACAAGATGCACGGCAACTGGGTGCTGGTGCGCATGAAGGGACGCGGCGACGAGCGCCAGGAATCCTGGCTCCTGATCAAGGAAAAGGACGACTACGCGCGCCCGGCGGCGGAGTTCTCGGTGGTCGACGAGATGCCCGACAGCGTCAAGGACCTGCCGATGCCGCACATGTCGGCGAAGGCGCCGCCGAAGGCGAAAGCCACGAAGTCCGGCCGCACCGCCAAGGCAAAAGCGGACGCGGCCGCGGCAAAGGCGGTGGAGAAGATGGCCGCGCAGGATGCCGGCACGACGCCCGGCCTGCCCGAAGGCGCCGTCGAAGCGAAGCTGCCGAAGGAATTCGCGCCCGAGCTGGCGACCCTGGTGGACGGCCCGCCGCCCGATCCGGAAGAGTGGGTGTTCGAGGTCAAGTTTGACGGCTACCGCATGCTGGCCCGCATCGAGAACGGCGAAGCCCGCCTCATCACCCGCAACAACAACGACTGGACCGACAAGCTCGGGCCGCTTAAAAAAGAGCTTGAGCGCATGAAGCTGCCCGACGGCTGGTACGACGGCGAGATCGTCGTCCACGACGCCAACGGCCGGCCCAACTTCGGCATGCTCCAGCTTGCTTTCGACGGCAGCAATTCGACCGACATCCTGTACTTCCTGTTCGACGCGCCCTACCTGGGCGGCTACGACCTGCGCGAGGTGGCCCTGGTCGAGCGCCGCGCGCTGCTCGAAGGCGCGCTGGCCCAGGCGGAGCCGTCCGACAAGGTGCGCTTCTCGGCCGAGTTCGGCAACGATCCGGAGGGCCTGGTGGTCGCCGCCTGCAAGATCGGGCTCGAGGGCGTGATCGGCAAGCGGCGCGACTCGCATTACGTGTCGCGCCGCTCGCCCGAGTGGATCAAGCTCAAGTGCGGTCTGCGCCAGGAATTCGTGATCGGCGGCTACACCGACCCGAAGGGCTCGCGCCAGGGCGTCGGTTCGCTCCTGCTCGGCACCTACGACAAGGACGGCGTGCTGCGCTATTGCGGCAACGTCGGCAGCGGCTTCAATGCCGAGAGCCTGCGCGAGATTACGAAGAAACTGAAGGCCCTGGACACGGACGAAAGCCCGTTCCCGCCGCGCTCGGTCCCGGGGCGCCAGCACCACTGGGTCAAGCCGAAGCTGATCGCCGAAGTGAGCTTCTCGGAATGGACGAATACCGGCTCGATCCGCCACCCGGTGTTCCAGGGCCTGCGCAGCGACAAGCCGGCCAAGGGCATCGTGCGCGAGGTTGCCAAGCCGATCGAGGAAGTCGCGGCGGCGCAGCCCGATGACGCGGCGCCGGAACCGGTGGCGCCGGAAAGCCGCCTGCCGGCCACGATGAAGGTGACCCACGGCGAGCGCGTCATCGACGCGAAGACCGGCACGACCAAGCTCGACCTGATCCGCTACTACGCCCTGGTCGGCGACCTGATGATGGAGCATCTGAAAGGGCGGCCGGTGTCGCTGGTGCGCGCGCCGGCCGGCGTGGGCGGCGAGCTGTTCTTCCAGAAGCATGCGGACGTGAGCAAGATGCCGGGCGTGAAGCACATGGACGAGGCGCTCGACCCCGGCCACCCGCCGATGCTGACCATCGCAAGCGTCGAGGGCATCCTCTCCGCCGCGCAATGGAACGTGGTCGAGATCCACACCCAGAACGCGACCGCCAAAGCCTACGACAAGCCGGACCGCATGGTGTTCGACCTCGACCCGGGCGAGGGCGTCGAATGGCACACGGTGCAGGAAGCGGCCCAGCTGATGCACGCCTTCCTGGACGAACTCGGCCTGCCCAACTTCCTGAAAACGAGCGGCGGCAAGGGCCTGCACGTGGTGGTGCCGATCAAGGGCGGCAAGGACTGGGACACGGTGAAGGCCTTCTCGCAGGCCATCGTCAAGCACCTGGCCTCGACCCTGCCGGAACGCTTCGCCTTCAAGAGCGGCGCCAAGAACCGGGTCGGCAAGATCTTCATTGACTACCTGCGGAACGGGCAGGGCGCCACCACCATCTGCGCCTGGGCCGCGCGGGTGCGTCCGGGACTGGGCATTTCGGTGCCGGTGGAGTGGGAAGAACTGAAGTCCCTGAAGTCGGGCGACCATTGGAACGTCACCAACGTGCACACCCGGCTGGACCGCGGCAACGAACCCTGGGCGGGCTACGCCAAGGCGGCCAAGACCCTGACGGCTGCCATGAAACAGATGGGCTTCAAGGGTTGATCGGCGTTTACCTATCGATGGCATAGGAATAATTAAATTCCTCTATGCAATGCTTGCCGCTAGGATAACTATTCCTTACGCAACATTGATAGGTAAAATTGATGAAGATTCTCTCTCCCTCCGCGGGACGCGTGGCGCTGTGCGCGCTGACGCTGGCTTCGGGCGTGATCGCCCTGGCCCAGGGCGCGCATGCGCAAACGTCGGCGCAAACCCCGACCCTGACCAAGGACAATGGCGCCCCGGTCGGCGACAACCAGAACAGCCAGACCGCCGGTCCCGGCGGCCCGACCCTGCTGCAGGACGTGCACCTGGTGCAGAAACTGCAGCGCTTCGACCGCGAGCGCATTCCCGAGCGCGTGGTGCACGCGACCGGCACCGGCGCCCACGGCGTCTTCACCGCGACCGAGGACCTGTCGGACATCAGCAAGGCCAAGCTGTTCGCGAAGAACACGGTGACCCCGGTGTTCGTACGCTTCTCGACCGTGATCCCGAGCCGCTCCGGCGCCGAGACCACGCGCGACCCGCGCGGCTTCGCCACCAAGTTCTATACCCAGGAAGGCAACTGGGACCTGGTCGGCAACAACCTGCCGATCTTCTTCATCCGCGACGCGATCAAGTTCCCGGACATGATCCACGCGCTGAAACCGTCGCCGGTCTCGAACGTGCAGGAGCCGGAACGCGTGTTCGACTTCTTCTCGCACGTGCCGGAAGCGACCGCCATGCTGACCCGCGTCTACTCGAACTACGGCACCCCGGCCACCTACCGCGAAATGAACGGCAGCAGCGTGCACGCGCTCAAGCTCGTCAACGCGCGCGGCGACTACGTCTACGCCAAGTTCGCGTGGAAATCGAAGCAGGGCGAGCGCAACCTGCGTCCGCAGGAGATTCCTGTCGTGCAGGGCAAGAGCACCAGCCACGCCACCGTCGACCTCTACGGCGCCATCAACGCCGGCAAGTTCCCGGCCTGGGACCTCACGGTGCAGGTATTGAAGCCGGAAGAGCTCGACAAGTTCGACTTCGATCCGCTGGACGCCACCAAGATCTGGCCGGGCGTGCCGGAGCGTAAGGTCGGCACCATGGTGCTGAACAAGGTTCCAGAGAACTTCTTCGAAGCGACCGAGCAGGTCGCCATGGCCCCGGGCAACCTGGTGCCGGGCATCGAAGCTTCGGAAGACCGCATGCTGCAGGGCCGCCTGTTCTCCTACATCGACACCCAGCACCACCGCCTGGGCGCGAACTTCCAGTCGCTGCCGATCAACAAGCCGCTGGTCGCGGTGAACAACAACCACATCGACGGCGCCGCCAGCACCGGCAACCGCAAGGGCAACGTCAACTACGAGCCGAGCCGCCTGGCGCCGCTGAAGGAAGACGCGAACGCGCGCAGCAGCAAGCTGCCGCTCGTGGGCACGACCCAGCAGCAGCGCATCGCGAAGACGCTGAACTTCCGCCAGGCCGGCGAGTTCTACCGCTCGCTGAGCGTCCAGGACCGCGACGACCTGATCGCCAACCTGTCGGGCGACCTGAAGATGGTCAAGAACGCCGACAGCCTGTACACCATGCTGTCGCACTTCTGGAAGGCCGACGCGGACTACGGCAAGCGCCTGGTCAAGGCCGTGGGGGCGGATGCGGGCAAGGTCGCGGCGATGGCTGCCGCACTGAAAGAGTAGTGGGGAAGTAAGCGCATCGTGCCGCGGCCCGGAGGAACAGCCTCGGGCCGCGTCAGTCAGCGTTGACCGAGCAGGGAAGCCGGCGCAGGTGCCGCGCTTCCCTGTTGGTTTCCGGTGCCGTCATGGGGTGAACGAAAAGACGTGCGCGGCTGTTGGTTTGCCATGCAATTGAAGGCGATTCCTCGCCAGGCACTCGTGGGTAGCGCCTGCTTTGCGCGCGACGGCGATACTCGCAACGTTGCCCTCGGCAACGACAATCTCGATGCGGGAAAGTCCCAGCCGCCCCAGGCCAAGGTCCCTCAGCGCAAGCGTCGCTGCGGTTGCAGCGCCAATGCCTTGACGCGATTGCCGAACCCAGTAGCCCAGATTGCAGAGATTGTTTAGCGAGGAAAACTGGTTCAGTCCACACCCCCCGACAAACTCGCCATGGGAGGCGAAGATGCCGAACTCGTGCGCGGTTCCCGCGGCGCGCGCCTGCATGCAATGTGCGACCCAGCACGCTGCGTCGTATTCATTGAAGTCCGCTTTCGCCCATGACATCCAGCGGCCGACGGTTTCCGTCGACTCGCGCACGGCAGCACTGATGTCGAGGGCATCCGATGGCTGGTAAGGACGCAGAATGAATTGGCCGGCTGGGATCATTTTTCTTGGGGTTTAATGGTTGAATCGGCGGAGTAGTCATGCGATAACGCTGCAACGTCGAAAGCACGGCCGATAGCGGACGGTCGGGACGGCTGAGTGGACGCTGTTGTCGCTTCTCTCGAGGTCCCGCAGCCGGAGGAATGCGCTACAGCACCTGCCCCTTCCTTGCCCTCTGGGCATAGTGGCGAAGCTCCGGGAAGCGGCGCACACCATTCTCGAGGAATGCGTCGACGATCTGCTCCACGCGACCGGAATGGTAAAGATGGATGTGCCCAAGGCCGTGTAATGCGCTCTCCACGCAGGCACGGTTGGCGGATCGCAGCGCATGGTCCAGCACGTCGGCAACCGCGCCATAAAAGGCCGCCTTCTCCTTCGAGCGCTCCCAGCAAGACAAAGGCGATGCATCCCAGAGCATGTAGCACACGGTGTTCATGGCATTTCCCCCGTCCTCATCGAGGTGCCCCAGCACAGGCGCGCATCGCGGTTCGAAGATATCCGAGTAAAGCTTTTCGAGAGAGGCAATCGCACGAAGGCGCAGCGCCAACGGCACATCCTCGGACATGAGCGCGAATACGCAATCCGACGAGCTGTTATCGAGGATGAAGCTGATGCCATGGCTGAGCTGCTCATCCGAGTATGGCGCAAGGTCGCGGCCACAGTGTTCGAACGTGGCCGCGATGAGCCCGGCAAGCTCGCAGGGCCCGGCGTCGAAGGGCTCGACGTCCAGGTCGAAGAACCAGGCATTCGGCGTTACCGGCCGATCAAACACGTGCCGCAGCCATTCGGCGTATCTCGGGGACATGCCCAGGTCAGAGGTGTTTTCCATGATGGCCATTGCTTTCGCTGATTGCGTTCCGGGCGCCGGTCCCCGTCTTCCGGACCAGCCTTGCAAGCGCCCTCGTCGGCTTGTCCGCAGATCCGGAAAGGCGTGGGTCTGGTTCTATCGCTTTTCGTTGCTGATGGCTTGCAGCAGCTTGAACGCTTCGCGCTGGAACATCGGCTCGGCATCCGCCAGTTCCTTGCTCGCCTGGACGTAGGCGGCGCGCTTGCGTTCCTTCTTTTCCTCCGGCGGAACGGCGGCCCGCGCGCCCGGCATCATGATTTGCGCGCTGCTGTTGTACTTGCTGTGGATGACTATCTTGCCGTAAGGGGTGCCGTAGAAGCGGGTCATCTCGAGCGCGGTATCGGCGGAGACGAAGCGCGCCAGCGAGGGCGCGAGGCGGCGGTGGATTTCCGCCGGCGGCATCTTGTCGAGCCTGGCGAACACGGCCTGGCGCTGCGCTTCGCTCGGGAAGCGGGTGCGCGCCGCCACGCCGCGCATGGCGAATTCGAACTGCATCGCGCCAAGCAGGTCCTGCACGGCTTGCACGTGTGCGGGGCTGATCGCGCCGGTCTGCATGGTGGGCGCCGGGCTGGCGGCAAAGGAGGGGGCTGCGGCAAGCAGCGACAAGCCAAGTGCGGCCTGGACGACGAACTTCATATGTTTTCCTCAAGTGGGCAGGTCAACGCCATTGGTCCGCGCGGGCACTGGAAGGGCAGGTGATGCCTTATCGCGCACAACCCCGAGGCGACGGCTGTGGTCGGCATCCTGGCGTGCCGTATCGCTCGCCGAAGTATATCTCTTTGGCAATGCTTGGAATCTAACCAATTATCGCAAGCGTAGAACCGCGCACGCTCGCTGGCAGCATGGTCCACCCCAGCACGCCGCAATTGACGAACACGGTGGCCCAGAACACGACCTGGAACTCCCGCTTCTTCGACTTGTGCCAGTACACGCGTTGGGCCAGCAGGGCGCCGGGCCAGCCGCCGACCAGGGCCAGCAGGTGCAGGGTACTTTCCTTCGTGCGCCAGCGGCCGTTGCGGGCGGCCGACTTGTCGAGGCCGTAGGCGATGAAGGCGGCCAGACTGGCGCCGGCGTACAGGCCGAGCGCCAGGGGCGGGAGCTTGCCGAGCAGGACGGCAATCCCGAGGACGGCGAAAAAGCCGAAGGCGAGCAGCGGCGAACCGGAACCGGGACCGGACGTGTCGCGCGCGGGCGTGGACCGCTCGCGCACCAAGGCGACGCGTTCCGCGCGCGGCTGCCCCTTGTCGTTGACGCTCAGTTCGTAGGTGACGAGGTCGCCCGGCGCCGGACGGATGCCGCGCTCGGTGAAGGCCTTGATGTGAAAGAAGACGCTCGGCCCGCCGCCGTTCTGCGCGATGAAGCCGAAGCCCTGTTCATCCTTCCAGCTGCTGATTTTTCCCTGGTAACGGGGCGGTTTCGCGCTGCGCATGTGTTTTCCTGTCGTTGGAACAGGCGTGAGTGTAGCGGCGGGCATTCCTGGAAGCAATGCGCAGGGCGCGGACTATTTGGGTTGCATAAAAAAGGCGCCAGGGTTCGAGCCGTGGCGCCAAGGAGGAGGGGCGGAGGCCGGCAGTGCCGGCTCCTTACCGAGAAAGGTTCTTAGTCGACGTTGCGGCCGCGCGCTTTCAGCGCCGCGCGCACGCCACGTCCGTAGTCCGGATCGGCCCGGTCGAACTGGCGCAGCTGGCGCTGCAGGATCTCGTCGCTCACCTGGCTCAGGGGACCGGCCAGGTTGTCGAACAGGTTCTGCTTTTCCTCGGCCGCCATCAGGCGGAACAGGTTGCCCGGCTGGGTATAGTCGTCCTCCTGGCCGCGGAAGTCGAAGCGGCCGGCATTGCCGGCCAGCGGCAGCTCCTGTTCGCCGTGGCCCATGCCGAGCGCGCCCTTGCCGACCGGATCGACCGGATCGTAGATCGCGGCCGCGCCGCCGTTGGCGATCGCCATCGCGCCGTCGCGCTGCTGGTTGTGGAAGGGGCAGCGTGGGGCGTTCACCGGCAGGTGCTGGTGATTGGTGCCGACGCGGTAGAGCTGGGCGTCGTGGTAGGCGAACAGGCGGCCCTGCAGCATCTTGTCCGGCGAATAGCCCATGCCCGGCACCACGTTGGCCGGCGAGAAGGCGGCCTGCTCGACTTCGGCGTGGTAGTTCAAGGGATTGCGGTTCAGTTCCAGCACGCCCACCGGCAGCAGCGGGAAGTCGCCGTGCGGCCAGACCTTGGTCAGGTCGAAAGCGTTCCAGCCGGTGCGCGCTTCCCAGTCCGCCAGCTGCTGGGGCGTGGCAACCTGCACCTTGACGTCCCACTGCGGGAAGTTGCCCGAAGCGATGGCGTCGAACAGGTCGCGCTGGGCGTGGTCCGGGTCGGCGCCGGCGAGGCGCACCGCTTCGGCGTTGCTGAGGTTCTTGATGCCCTGGCGCGTCTTGAAGTGCCATTTCACGTAGACGCGTTCGCCGGCGTCATTGATCAGGCTGTAGGTGTGGCTGCCGAAGCCGTCCATGTGACGGTAGCCGTCCGGGGTGCCGCGGCTGGAAAACAGGATCGTCACCTGGTGCAGGCTTTCCGGGGCGCGGCTCCAGAAGTCGAACATCATGTTGGCCGACTTCAGGTTGCTGTCCGGGCAGCGTTTCTGGGTGTGGATGAAGTCCGGGAACTTGATCGGGTCCTTGATGAAGAACACCGGCGTGTTGTTGCCCACCAGGTCCCAGTTGCCTTCCTCGGTGTAGAAGCGCAGGGCGAAGCCGCGCGGGTCGCGCTCGGTATCGGCGCTGCCTTTCTCGCCGCCGACGGTCGAGAAGCGCAGGAAGGTCTCGGTCTTCTTGCCGATTCCGGAGAACAGTTTCGCTTTCGTGAAGTGACTGATGTCGTGGGTGACGGTAAAGCTACCGTAGGCGCCCGAGCCCTTGGCGTGCACCACGCGCTCGGGAATGCGCTCGCGGTTGAAGTGCTGGAGCTTTTCGATCAGGTGGAAGTCCTGCAGCAGCAGCGGGCCGCGCGGGCCTGCACTGAGGGAATTCTGGTTGTCGGCGACCGGGATGCCGGAAGCGGTGGTCAGGCGGGGCTGGGTCATGCTCTCTCCTCTTCGAAATGACGAATTTGATGAAGAGGATTCTAGATACTGATCAGAAAAAGATAAAGTTGATTGATTTGATGGAATCGATAGGTATTTCCTAATTGGAATAAAATGCCGGCCCGCCCGGCTGTCGGGCTGCCTTACAGCGCGTGCCGGTCCTTTGGGCTGGAAATGTTAAACGCTTGATTTGCCGTGTCTTTTTTTCGGGACCGAAAATTGCTCTGCCGCTAGCGTCCACCACCAGAGGAGGCTGTCATGCATTTTCGATCCGCTCTCACCGCCTTGTTCCTTGGCGCTGCCGTCTGCCTGCCGGCAGCGGCAATGGTCATCGATACCGGGATCAAGGAGAACCACACGCTCGGGCCGTTCGGCGGCGAGCCGTACACCGCAACCGTCGGCCAGACTTTCCGCGCCGGCGAGGAATCGGTCCTGCTGAATTTCACGCTGTACGTGTGGGGCGGCGCCGGCAGCGCCGTGCCCTTGCGCGGCTACATCGCCACCTGGGAGGGCAACAAGGCCGGCAGCATCCTGTATGCCAGCGAGACGCGCACCACCAGCGGCGGCGGCGAAGTGCAGCCCCAGGTCTTCGATACCGGCGGCCTGGCGCTCGTCGAGGGCCGGCAGTACGTGATGTTCCTGTCCACCTCGGGACTCGCGGTCGATCCCTATGCCGGGCACGATTTCCGCGTCGGCGCGACCGCCTACGATGGCGGCGATATCGTCCTTTCCAACAACGGCGCGGATTTCGCGGCGCTCATGAACCAGGAATGGAGCTGCATCGCCTGCTGGGCGCCGCTCGACCTGGCCTTCCGCGCCGAGTTCGCCCCGGCGCCGGGCGAAGTGCCGGAGCCGGGTTCCCTGGCACTCATCGGACTCGGCCTGGCCGGCATGCTGGCGCGGAGGAGAAAAGGGTGAACGCGAACGGACGCGTCGGGGCCGGTGCCCGTCAGTAGCGGCGCACCGTCCCGCTGGTTTGTCCGTTCAGCTTGGCCT
>DNCF01000357.1:13210-13412 GCA_003484545.1 Massilia sp.
CATCATGATCATCTTGCGCATGTGAGCCTCCTTGAAGTGTGCGGACCAGGCGCGTAAGCCGTGCCGCGTTGGTTGGGTGTTTTCAGCGCTGACCGGCGGAACGCCGGCCTTCGTTGGCGGCCGGCGCGTCCGCCGCCCCGGCCGCGTTGCGCGGACTGTCCGTGCCTTGCGAATCGTTCTTCCAGATGCCGCGGATGTTCAT
>DNCF01000357.1:13808-14016 GCA_003484545.1 Massilia sp.
CGAGCCGATCAGGTAGGCGGCGTACAGGCTGACCGCCATCGCGGGCCATTGGAGGAAGTGGAGGAATTCATCCATGTGCCGTCACGCCGCCTTCTTGCGGCGCGCCGGCGCCTTGGCCGCGGCCGAAGCGGCGCGGGTGGTCTTCGCCGCCGCCTTCTTCGCGGCTGGCTTGGCGGCCGCCTTCGCGGCCGGGCGTTTCGTCCTGGCA
>DNCF01000294.1 GCA_003484545.1 Massilia sp.
CACGAGATCAAGAACCCGCTGGGCGGCATCCGCGGCGCGGCCCAGCTGCTGGAGCTGGAATTGCCGCCGCTGCACCTGGGTGAGCTGAAGGAATACACGCAGGTGATCATCAAGGAGGCCGACCGCCTGCAGACCCTGGTCGACCGCCTGCTGGCGCCGCACAGGAAGCCCCACATCGTCGGCGACGTCAACATCCACGAAGTCTGCGAGCGCGTGCGTTCGCTGGTGCTGGCCGAGTTCCCGAACGGTCTGGCCATCCGGCGCGACTACGACGCCTCGATCCCCGAGTTCCGCGGCGACAAGGAACAGCTGATCCAGGCCGTGCTGAACATCGTCCACAATGCCGCGCAGGCCCTCGCCGGACGGATCGCGGACGGCGACGCCGAGATCGTCCTGCGCACCCGGGTAGCGCGCCAGGTGACCCTGGCGAAGGTCCGCTACGGGCTGGCATTAGATTTGCATATCATCGACAATGGACCGGGCATCGCACCCGATATCCGCGACCGTATCTTCTACCCGCTGGTGTCGGGACGGGAGGGCGGCAGCGGGCTGGGATTGACGTTGGCGCAGACCTTCGTGCAGCAGCACCAGGGCATGATCGAGTGCGAAAGCCGGCCTGGACTGACGGATTTCCGCATCCTGCTGCCGCTGCCATAAGTAGCGTGAAGTGGCGGGGCGGAAGGCGGGTCCGCCTATGAATCCACATTGCGGAAAGCCACGAACTACATGAAACCAATCTGGATTGTCGACGACGACGCATCGATCCGCTGGGTGCTGGAAAAAGCCCTGGCGCGCGAAAATCTCGAGACGCGCAGCTTCGCCAACGCGCGCGACGCCATGGCCGCCTTCGAGACCGAGACGCCGCAGGTGCTGGTGTCGGACATCCGCATGCCGGGCGAATCCGGCATCGACCTGCTGCAGGCGGTCAAGGCGAAGCACCCGGGCCTGCCGGTCATCATCATTACCGCCTTTTCCGACCTCGACTCGGCGGTCGCCTCGTTCCAGGGCGGCGCCTTCGACTACCTGGCCAAGCCCTTCGACATCGACAAGGCCGTCGCCCTGATCCGGCGCGCGCTGGAGGAAAGCCTGCGCGAAGCGAGCGTGGAAGCGGCCCCCGCCGAGACCCCCGAGATCCTGGGCCTGGCGCCGGCGATGCAGGAAGTGTTCCGGGCCATCGGCCGCCTGTCGCAGTCGAACGTGACGGTCCTGATCACCGGCGAGTCCGGCACCGGCAAGGAGCTCGTCGCGCGCGCCCTGCACAAGCACAGCCCGCGCTCGAACGAACCCTTCATCGCCTTGAACACGGCCGCGATCCCCAAGGACCTGCTCGAATCCGAACTGTTCGGCCACGAGCGCGGCGCCTTTACCGGCGCCCAGGCGATGCGGCGCGGCCGCTTCGAGCAGGCCGAGAACGGCACCCTGTTCCTGGACGAGATCGGCGACATGCCCTTCGATTTGCAGACGCGCCTGCTGCGCGTGCTCTCGGACGGCCACTTCTACCGCGTCGGCGGCCACCAGCCGGTGAAGGCCAACGTGCGCGTGATCGCGGCCACCCACCAGAACCTGGAGCAGCGCGTGCGCGACGGGCTGTTTCGCGAAGACCTGTTCCACCGCCTGAACGTGATCCGCCTGCGCCTGCCCAGCCTGCGCGAGCGGCGCGAGGACATTCCGCTGCTGGCGCGCCACTTCCTGGTGCAGAGCGCACACCAATTGGGCGTCGAGCCGAAGCGCATGAGCGAGAGCGCGATGCGTTTCCTCAGCGGCCTGGAGTTGCCGGGCAACGTGCGCCAGCTGGAAAACCTGTGCAACTGGATCACCGTGATGGCGCCGGGCCAGACGGTCGAGATCAAGGACCTGCCGCGCGACCTGACCCAGGGGCAGCCGGCAAGCGTCGCGCCGGCCGTTGGTTCCGCGCCGGTCGAGGCCGGCGCAACGGCATCTTCCTCGTTGTCGGCCCCGCCGTCGCCCGACGGCTGGATCGGCCTGCTGGAACTGCAGGCGGCCAGCATGCTCAGTGCCGGCCAGTTCGAGGTCATGGACACGCTCGGCAAGCAGTTCGAGTCGGCCCTGATCAAGACCGCGCTGAAGCACACGCACGGGCGCAAGAACGACGCCGCGATGCGCCTGGGGATCGGGCGCAACACGATCACGCGCAAGATCGTCGAACTCGGCATCGACGGCGCGCGCGAGGAATAGGCGGTCTGCCGTTGTAGGGTGGGCACTTGTGCCCACGCGGTCTCACCGCCAGATCTGAGCCGGCTCGACCGGTGACGCCCGTGCGCCGGAACACATGCGAACCAATGCACGTGCCGGATACGTTGCGGCACTCACCGGTGCAACCGCGTGGGCGAGTGCCCACCCTACGGAACAACGATGGTGTAAGCTCACGCATCGCTGTCCCAACCATTCCGTTCCATGCTGATCAACTGCGTCGCCTACCAGGAAGGCAAGAAACTGTCCGATATCCCGGTCGAGGATATCAGCGAATACCTGAAACAACCCGGCTGCTTCGTCTGGGTCGCCCTGCGCGACCCCGGCCCCGAGGAACTCGCCGTCATGCAGGAGGAGTTCAGCCTGCACGAGCTGGCGGTGGAAGACGCCTCGCGCGGCCACCAGCGCCCCAAGCTCGAGGAATACGGCGACTCGCTGTTCGCCGTCGTGCGCACCGTCTACCTCGACAAGGAGGAGTTGTGCTCGGGCGAGGTGGCGATCTTCGTCGGCCCCAACTACGTGCTGTCGGTGCGGCGCGACTCGGCCCAGGGCTTCCTCGGTGTGCGCGCCCGCGCCGAGCGCGAGCCGCACCTGCTCAAGAAAGGCTCGGGCTTCGTGCTGTACGCGCTGATGGATGCCGTCGTCGACCGCTATTTCCCCATCATCGACAAGCTCGAATCGGATCTCGAATCGATCGAGGACCGCATCTTCGGCGGCCATGGCGCCCAGCGCGACAACATCGAGCGCCTGTACGACCTCAAGCGCAACACCCTGGTGCTGCGCCACGCCGTGATTCCCCTGATGGACGCGATGGGGCGCCTGCACGGCGGCCGGGTGCCGGCGCTGGCCTTCGAAACCCAGGATTATTTCCGCGACATCCACGACCACCTGCTGCGCATCGCCGGGCGCCTGGACACCATCCGCGACACCATCGCCACGGCGATCCAGGTCACGCTGTCGATGGTCGCGATCGACGAGAACGAAATCAACAAGCAGCTCGCCGCCTACGCCGCCATTTTCGCGGTGTTCACCGCCTTCGCCGGGATCTGGGGCATGAACTTCGAGTTCATGCCCGAGCTGAAGTGGAAATACGGTTATCCGATGGCGCTCACGGCCATGGTCGCGGTCAGCTACTACATGTACCGCCGCTTCAAAAAGGCCGGGTGGCTGTAGCGCTTCAGCTGCGATTCGCGGTCGCCGCGCTGCCGCCGGTGGCCAGCACGATCAGCCCGATCGCCAGCCACTGCACGGTGGTCAGCACTTCGCCCAGCACGAAGAAGCCGGCCAGGGCGCCCACTGCCGGGCCGGCGCTGACCAGGATGCCGAACACCTTGCGCGGCAGGCGCGACAGGGCCATCATCTCGAGCGAGTAGGGGAGGATGCTCGACAGCACGGCAACAACCAGGCCGCCGAGCAGGACCGGGGCCGAGAACAGCGCGGGCCCGGCCTGCGCCAGCCCGACCGGCACCGTGCACAGGGCCGCCACCAGCATGCCCCAGGACACGACGTGGCCTCCCTTGAGCGTGGAGACGCGCTTGCCGAACACGATGTACATGGCCCAGCAGAAGGCGGCCGCCAGCGCCGCGGCGACGCCGACCGGATCGAGCGCGACCGCGTTCTTCGTCGTGGGCGCCAGCAGCCACAGGCCGCCGGCCGCGCAGGCGACCCAGGCGAAGTCGCGCAGGTGGCGCGAGGACAGCACCACCACCGCCAATGGACCGATGACTTCGATCGCGATCGCCACGCCGATCGGGATGCGGGCGAACGCCGCATAGATCAGCAGGTTCATCATCCCGAGCATGAAGCCGTAGATGGCGACGTTGATGGCATCAACCCGCGCCAGCGGCGCGCGCCACGGCCGCCAGAAGGCCAGCAGCAGGATGGCGGCCAGTCCGACGCGCACGGCGGTGATGCCGGCGCTGCCGACCAGCGGGAACAGGCCCTTGGCATAGGCCGCGCCGACGTTCACCGAGACCAGCGAGCCGACCACGCCCAGCAAGGGCGCAAGGGCGCCGCCCGGGACGGCTGTCGTGACGGTGGCGGCCGGCTTCAAGCGGCTCAG
>DNCF01000293.1 GCA_003484545.1 Massilia sp.
CCCAGCGCCCGCACGCCGCCGGCCGCATCCGCGCTCGGGGCCGGCGAGGCGCGGCTGAAGGTCTTCTGGTCGAGCAGGGTATGGCCGCGGAACACCGAGGCGCGCAGCACCAGCTGGCCTTCGCTCTGGCTGACGCCGGAGAAGGCGTGGGTGAATTCGTCGACCTCGACGCGCATGATCGGCACCCCGGTGGTGGTGTCGGTGGCCGACAGCACCTTGATGCCGGCCTGCGCCAGGCGGGCCTTGAGGCGCTGGGTCACCAGGATCAGCGGGCTGGCGCTCCAGCGGCTGTTGGCATAGGTACGCGCCTGCAGCGGGTCGGCATAGTTCAGGCGGTACATCATGCGTTCGTTCTCGAGCGCGGGCGAGCCGGTCGCGTCCATCACGACGATGGCGGCCAGCGGCGCCTGGGCCACCTGGGCGACGGGCGCGCCGAGCGGGCCGAAGTCGAAATGGGCATTGTTGGCGGCGGGCTTGCTGGTGCCGCAGCCGGCCAGGGGTAGGGCCAGAGTCAGGGCCAGGGCGGCGGCGCCGAGGATGCGGGGCGAAATCATGGTGGTCAAGGTCCTCATTTGGTCGGGGCGACGAAGCCCGGCTCGCCGGGGCCGGGTTGCGCGCTCGGCGCGCCGAACAGGATGCTCTGCGGACGGTCGGACAGCGAATCCGCCGTGCGGCGCACCGAGCGCAGCGCCGTGCGCGCCTCGTCCGTCATGCGCACCACGTGCGGCAGGGTTTCCGCCTCCAGGTCGGCCGTCACGCCGGTCAGCGAATCGATCGCGCCGTTCAGGCGGTTGAGCGGGCCGTCCGGCGCCTGCAGGCCGGTGGCCAGGCGGTCGTAGTTCTTCGCGGTGGCAGTGGCGCTGTCGGCGAAGCTGTCGAAGGACTCCAGGCTGCCTTCGAGCTTGTCGGCCAGGCGCGGCAGCTTGTCGATTGTGGGGCCAAGGCGCTGCGGGATCTCGCCGTAGGCGGCGGCGGCCTTGCTGATGTTGTCGAAGGCGCCGATGATGGTTTTCTGGTTCTCGTCGCTCACCAGGTTGTTGATGCGCGTGGTGATCTCTTCGGTGCGGTCGAGGATGGCAAGGCCGCGCTTCTCCAGCTGGTCGAGCAGGCCCGGGCGCAGCGGAATGCGGCCCACGTGGTCCGCGTCGGTCTTCAGGAGCGGCGAGCCGGTGCGGTCGTCGTCGAGCTGGATGAAGGCGATGCCCGTCACGCCCTGGTAGCCGAGCGAGGCGAAGGTGGTGGTGGTGATCGGCGAGCCTTCCTCGACCGAGAGTTTAATGAGGATCTGGCCGGTCACCTTCGGATCGAACACGATCTCGTCCACGCGCCCGACCTCCAGGCCGCGGTAGCGCACGGTGGCTTGCGGGTTCAGGCCGGGAATCGACTGGGTGGTGACGATTTCATACGGGGCCAGCTCGGTCTTGTCGCGGTTCAGCCACAGGCCCACGAGCACGGTCGCCACCAGCAGGGCGATCGTGAACACGCCGGTCATGAGGGCATACGATCGGTTTTCCATGTCACTCCTTCGCTTCGTCCTCCGCCGCCTCGTCGCGTTCGTCGAGCACTTCGAGCGCCCGACGGCCGCGCGGGCCGAGGAAGAAATGTTTGATGAAGGGATGGTCGACCCGCAGAATGTCGCGCGACGGTCCCACCGCCAGCACGTGCTTCTCGGCCAGGACCGCGATGCGCGAGGAAAGCGCAAACAGCGTGTCGAGGTCGTGGGTGACCATCACCACGGTCAGTTTCAGTTCCCGGTGCAGGGCCTGGATCAGGGCCACGAAGGCATCCGAGAGGTCGGGGTCCAATCCGGCGGTCGGCTCGTCCAGGAACAGCAGGCGCGGTTCCAGCGCCAGGGCGCGCGCCAGCGCGGCGCGCTTGACCATCCCGCCCGACAGGTCGGACGGCATCTTGTTGGCGTGCTCCGCGCCCAGGCCCACCATGTCCATCTTGAGCAGCACCGCATCGCGGATCACGTCTTCCGGCAGGGCGCGCAGTTCGCGCATCGGCTGGGCGATGTTGTCGAAGACCGTCAGGGCCGAATATAGCGCACCTTGCTGGAACAGCATGCCCCAATGGTTGCGCATCTGCTGCAGCTGCTCGGGGCCGGCCGCGCTGATGTCTTCGCCGAACACGCGCACGCAGCCGCGCGTCGGTCGGTTCAGGCCCAGCATCTGGCGCAACAGCACGGTCTTGCCGGTGCCCGAACCGCCGACGATCGAGAGGATCTCGCCCGAATAGATTTCCAGGTTCAGGTCCTGGTGCACCACGGTCTTGCCGAACTTGGTCCACAGGTTGCGGATCTCGACCACCGGCGGTCCGACGTCTTCCTCCGGCCTGCGGTTCAGGCGCTGGCGGCGCGCCGTGCTGTCCATCTTGTCATCAACCGGCATTAGAATCCCACCCCGCTGAAGATGATGGCGAACACGGCGTCGGCCAGGATCACCACGGTGATCGCCGTCACCACCGAGGTCGTGGTGCCGCGCCCCAGGCTTTCGGTATTCGGCTTGATGCGCAGGCCGAAATGGCAGGACACCAGCGCGATCAGCACGCCGAAGGTCATCCCTTTCAGCAGGCCGATCGTGTAGTTCACCAGCGGCACCGCGTCCGGCAGCTTCTGCAGGAAGTAGCGGAACGACAGGCCCAGCTCCAGCTTGGCCGAGGCCATGCCGCCGATCAGGGCCATGGCGTCGGTCCACACCACCAGCAGCGGCATCGAGATGGCCAGCGCGATCACCTTCGGCATGATCAGCCGGTAGCCGTGCGAGATGCCCATCACCAGCATGGCGTCGAGCTCCTCGGTCACGCGCATCACGCCCAGCTGGGCCGTGATCGAGGAGCCGGAACGGCCGGCGACCAGGATCGCCGCCAGCAGCGGCCCGAGTTCGCGGATCACGCTCATGCCGAGGATGTTGACCAGATAGATGTCGCCGCCGAACATGCGCAGTTGCTGGGCCGACAGGTAGGACAGGACCACGCCTATCAGGAAGCCGACCAGGGCCGTGATGCCCAGCGCCTGGAAGCCGGAGTGGTAGATATTCGCCGAGATCTCGCGCCAGGGACCGGTGGCCGGGCGGCGGATGAAGCGCCCGAGGTCCTGCACCAGCCGTCCGATCAGGGCGACGAAGCCGTGCAGGTGCTCGAAGAAGGTGAGCAGGCCCTGGCCCAGCACGATGACCCAGTTCAGTGCGCTGACGCGGGTGCGCGGCAGGTTGATCTGGCTGGCGTCCTCGATGCGCTTGAACAGGTCTTCCTGGCGCGGGTCGAGACGCAGGCGGGCGGGGCGTTTCTTGCCCCAGGCGTTCCAGAACATCTGGGCGCCGATGTGGTCGATGCTGTCCACTTCGGTCAGGTCCCATTCGAGCTCGGACTGCTTTTTCAGGCTGGCCAGCGTGCGGTTGATCCCCTTGAGCAGGCCGCACCCGGTGAGGACGCTGACCTGCCAGACGCCGCTCGCCATGACAGATTGGCCCGCTCCGCCGGCGGTTTTCTGGATGGTTAATATTGGCGGTTTATCAATCTGCATTATTGCAGTGTAAAAGGAATTGGCCGGTTTTGCATATTGGCGCTCCTGTAGAGTGCTCGGGCGCGGGTTCAGGCCGCCAGGTGGCGCACCTGGCGCGCCGGCGCCGCCACCCCGGCGCCGATCGCCGCGGTGCTCGAGGACTTCGTGCGCGATGCGCGCAGCCTGCCGGCCTGGGCCGATTGCGGGCTGATCGGCCAGGCCGAGGAGGTGTTCATCGGGATGAGCGTGCTGTCCTGCACCCTGCTGTTCTGCGCCAGCCTGCCCGAGTGCTACGTGCCGGTCGACCTGGCCAGCGTGCTGCACAGCGCCGGCCAGCTGGAACGGCATACCGACTACCGGGTACGCGCCACCGCCGCGATGATCTTCCCGGTGATGCTGCGCGGCGGCCTGACCGCGCCCGATGGCGGCGGGGTGGCCCAGGTGCTCAAGGTGCGCCTGATCCACGCCACCATCCGCCACCTGATCATGCGCGGCCACCCGGCGGCGGCCGTGGGCGGCGGCGGGCCGGAAGCGCGACTCGCGCC
>DNCF01000454.1 GCA_003484545.1 Massilia sp.
TCGTTGACGACGACGCGGGCGCCGCGGCGCGCCAGTTCGAGCGCGTAGCAGCGCCCGAGGCCGCCGCCGGCGCCGGTGACGATGGCTGTTTTTCCTGCGAAGCTGATCATGGTTCGGCCTTGTTTAGTGGTTGCGGTATGGGAATTCGAAAATCATAGCATAGCTGTGCAGGGCATCAATGCCATACCGTCGTATTTTTGGAAAAGACGGTCTGCTCGATGCGTGCAGCTATAATGCTCGCTGCCCAACTGCTCATTGACTTCTGAACCTGTGCCGCCATGGAAGAACCCGTCAACGCCAGCCGCATGACCCAGCGCTACGCGAAGAAGCGCGAAGCCATCCTGCACGAGGCCGCGCGCCTGTTCAACCGCAGCGGCATGAAAGGAGCGACGCTCTCGGACGTGGCCGGCGCGGTCGGCCTTTCCACCAACAGCATCACCTATTACTACAAGAAGAAGGAAGACCTGGTCGTCGCCTGCCTGCTGCGCTCGATCGAGACCGTGAGCGGCATCATCGCCGTGGCCGCCCAGGAAGCCGGCCCCGAGCAGCGCGTGCGCGGTTTCGTCACGCTGTTCTTCGAACGCCTGGCCCGCACCGCCGCCGGCGATGTCACCGACGGCAGCGAGCTGATGACCTTCCGCGACGTGCACGTGCTCGGCAGTCCGCACTCCGAGATCGTGTTCGGCGCCTATGTCGAGATGTTCCGCAAATGCAGGCGCCTGCTCGCAAGCGGCCCGATCAGGCCGGGCAAGCGGACCGAGCTCAACGCGCGCACCCACCTGCTGTTGACGCTCACCCTGTGGACCATGTCCTGGAGCGCGCGCTACGATCCCGAGGACTACGGGCAGGCCGCCGCGCGCATGGCCGACATCCTGGTCAAGGGCATCGGCGCGAAGACGGCCCGCTGGGGCATGACGGCGCTCGATGACGCGCTGACTACTGCGCTCGCCGCGCCGTCCGGCATGGACGGCGCCCAGGACGCCTTCCTGCGCGCGGCCACGGCCCTCATCAACGAGGCGGGATACCGCGGCGCCTCGGTCGAGCGCATCTCCGCCCGCCTGAACCTGACCAAGGGCGCCTTCTACCACCATCACCCGAGCAAGGAAGAATTGATCGCCGCCTGCTTCGAGCGCAAGTTCACGGTGATCCGCGAGATCCAGGGCATTGCCATGGCGGGCAAGGGCTCCGGCTGGGACAAGTTGTGCGCCGTGTCGCGCGCGCTGGTGCGCCACCACTTCTCCGAGCATGGGCCGCTGCTGCGCACCTCGGCCTGGAGCGAGCTGCCCGAGGAGATGCGCGCGGCCAAGCTGGACGAGACCTCCCGGCTCGACCGCCGTTTCGTCAGCCTGCTGGTCGACGGCATGCAGGACGGCTCGATCCGGCCGCTGGACCAGGCCATCGCCGGCGACCTGGTGAGCGGGATGGTGAACGCCGCCGTGCTGCTGGACCGCTGGGTGCCGGACGTGAACGGGGAGAATGCGCTGGAGCTCTTCGTGCGGCCGCTGTTCGAGGGCTTGCTGGCGGAGCGCTGATTTCCTCGTTTGGCGCGTTTTAGGGGTTTCGGTATTTCGCTGTGCGAGCCATGACCGGGCGCCGTCTCGTTTTTCGTAAAAGGGGTATTGCGTTGTCGAGCATTGCACGATAACGTTGTTGGAAACCCGCAGGGTGGGCGGCTCCGCCGTTCACCCTGCATCCCTCGCACACATAACGAAACAAGACACAACCAAGGAGGAGACACATGTCATTGTTCGATCTGAGCGGTAAAGTCGCCATCGTCACCGGTTCCTCGCGCGGCATCGGCCGGGCGATCGCGGTGCGGATGGCGGAGCAGGGCGCCAGGGTGGTGATCTCGTCGCGCAAGCAGGAGGCCTGCGCCGAGGTGGTCGCCGAGATCAATGCGGCGCAGGGCGAGGGCACGGCGATCGCGGTCCCCGCCAACATCTCGTCAAAAGAAGACCTGCAGCGCCTGGTCGACGCCACCAATGCCGCCTTCGGCAAGATCGACATCCTGGTCTGCAACGCGGCCTCGAATCCCTATTACGGCCCGATGGCGGGCATCAGCGACGAGCAGTTCCGCAAGATCCTCGACAACAACGTGCTGGCCAACCACTGGCTGATCGGCATGGTGGCGCCGCAAATGATCGCGCGGCGCGACGGTTCCATCATCATCGTCTCCTCGATCGGCGGCCTGCGCGGCTCGCACGTGATCGGCGCCTACAACGTCTCGAAGGCGGCCGACATGCAATTGGCGCGCAACCTCGCCGTGGAATTCGGCCCGCACAACGTGCGCGTGAACTGCATCGCGCCGGGCCTGATCAAGACCGACTTTGCGCGCGCCCTGTGGGAAGATCCGGAGCGCCTGAAGGAAGTGAACGAGCGCGCGCCGCTGCGCCGCATCGGCGACCCGGACGAGATCGCCGGCACCGCCATCTACCTGGCCTCGCGCGCGGGCAGCTTCGTCACCGGCCAGAACATCGTGGTCGACGGCGGCGTCACCATCTGAAGGAGACCGGCATGGATGAACTCCTCGCGTTCCGCCAGGAGGCACGCGCCTGGCTCGAAGAAAACTGCCCGCCCGAGATGCGCGTGCCGGCAACGGGCGACCTGGATGTCACCTGGGGCGGCCGCAAAATGCAATTTCGCTCCGAGGCCCAGCGCCTCTGGCTCGAGCGCATGGCAGCCAAGGGCTGGACCGTGCCCGAGTGGCCGGTCGAGTACGGCGGCGGCGGCCTCTCGCGCGAGCAGGCCAAGGTCCTGCGCCAGGAGATGGAAGCGCTGGGCTGCCGCGCGCCGCTGCACAGCTTCGGCATCTGGATGCTGGGGCCGGCCCTGCTGAAGTACGGCACCGAGGAGCAGAAGCGCGAACACCTGCCGCCCATCGCGCGCGGCGAGATCCGCTGGTGCCAGGGCTATTCCGAGCCGAACGCGGGCTCGGACCTGGCCTCGCTCCAGACCCGCGCGGACGACCATGGCGACCACTTCATCGTCAACGGCCAGAAGGTCTGGACCTCGTATGCCGACAAGGCCGACTGGATCTTCTGCCTGGTGCGCACCGACTTCACGGCCAGCAAACACAATGGCATCAGCTTCGTGCTGTTCGACATGGACAGCCCGGGCGTCTCGACCCGGCCGATCACGCTCATCTCGGGCAAGTCGCCGTTCTGCGAAACCTTTTTCGACAATGTGCGCGTCGAAAAGCGCAACCTGGTGGGCGAGCTGCATGGCGGCTGGACCATCGCCAAGTACCTGCTGACCCACGAGCGC
>DNCF01000023.1:0-3460 GCA_003484545.1 Massilia sp.
CTCCACCTCGGCGACGAGGTTCGCGACCTGGGCGTGCGGATGCAGGCATGGCCGGACGACTGGCGCGAACGGGTCCGCCGCGTGCTCGACGCGGTGCCGGACGGAGCCGTCGTCGAGTACCGGCAACTGGCGCAGCTCGCGGGCATCCAGTCGAGCTACTGCCGCGCCTTCCCCCGCCTGCTGGCAAAGCTCGGACCACATTATGCGGCCCGGGCCATGACGGCCAGCGCGGCCCGCTCGGCCAACTCGGCGCGGCGCTGGGACGGCAGCGGCCTGTTCGAGTTGGCCTGAAAGGCGGCGCAAACTTGACAGGACGGCCCCGCCGGGACACCATCTGCCGACTCTGATTAGCCAAGCAACAAGGATACCGATATGCGCGCCTCTTACCGAACCTCCCCGCGAACGCCGGCGGTGGCCCGATGACCCGCCTGACCATGGTGGTGGCCATCGATGCCGCGCGCGGCATCGGCGTCGACAACCAGCTGCCCTGGCACCTGCCCGAGGACCTGGCCCACTTCAAGCGGGTGACGCTGGGCCGCCCGATCATCATGGGTCGCAAGACCTTCGACTCGATCGGCCGCCCCCTGCCCGGGCGGCGCAACATCGTCGTGACCCGCAACGCCGGCTGGCGCCACGAGGGCGTCGAGGCCGTGACCTCGCTCGAGGAAGCGATCGCCCTGGTCGGCGACGAGGAAGCCAGCATCATCGGCGGCGCCCAGATCTTCACGGCCGCGCTCGGCCTGGCGGACCGCATGATCGTCACCGAGATCGCGCGCACCTTCGATTGCGACACCTTCTTCCCGGCGATCGATCCGCAGGTATGGCAGGAGACGGCGCGCGAGCGCCATCATTCGGAAAGCCAGGGCTTCGACTTCGATTACGTGACCTACGAGCGTCGGGTGGACGGCTGAACCGGCGCGGGCGTCACGCGGTCCCTGCGCGGCCGTTCTGCTAGAGTGCGCCATGGCTGGGCCCATCTGGTTACCCTACTAAAAAAATGTTCACCGGACAGCGGAATTTCTGCGAAAATCCGCTTCTTATTTTTACGGTGCCGTGTGAGCGGGCCGCGTCAACCGGACGCGGCTGCCCACACGGCGCTTCGCTTTGGAGCTGTCGATGAAATTTCGTTTCCCAATCGTCATCATTGACGAGGATTTCCGTTCCGAGAACACTTCCGGTCTCGGTATTCGCGCGCTCGCCGCGGCGATGGAAAAAGAAGGCATGGAGGTGCTCGGCCTGACCAGCTACGGCGACCTGTCGCAGTTCGCCCAGCAGCAGTCGCGCGCCTCGGCCTTCGTGCTGTCGATCGACGACGAGGAATTCGGCGGCGGCTCGCTCGAGGAAACCGATTTCGCCCTGACCGGCCTGCGCGCCTTCGTGCAGGAGATCCGTCACAAGAATTCGAACATCCCGATCTACATCTACGGCGAGACCCGCACCTCGCGCCACATCCCGAACGACATCCTGAAGGAGCTGCACGGCTTCATCCACATGTTCGAGGACACGCCGGAATTCGTCGCGCGCCACATCATCCGCGAAGCGAAAGCCTACCTGGACAGCCTGGCGCCGCCCTTCTTCCGCGCGCTGGTCAACTACGCCTACGACGGTTCCTACTCCTGGCACTGCCCGGGCCACTCGGGCGGCGTCGCCTTCCTGAAGAGCCCGATCGGCCAGATGTTCCACCAGTTCTTCGGCGAGAACATGCTGCGCGCCGACGTCTGCAACGCGGTCGAGGAACTGGGCCAGCTGCTGGACCATACCGGCCCGGTCGCCAAGTCGGAGCGCAACGCCGCGCGCATCTACAGCGCCGACCACTGCTACTTCGTCACCAACGGCACCTCGACCTCGAACAAGATGGTCTGGCACTCGACGGTCGCCCCGGGCGACATCGTCGTGGTCGACCGTAACTGCCACAAGTCGATCCTGCACTCGATCATCATGTGCGGCGCGATCCCCGTGTTCCTGATGCCGACCCGGAACAACCTCGGCATCATCGGCCCGATCCCGCTGGAAGAGTTCACGCCCGAATCGATCGCACGCAAGATCGAGGCCAATCCGTTCGCGCGCGAAGCCAAGGACAAGAAGCCGCGCATTCTCACCATCACCCAGTCGACCTACGACGGCGTGGTGTACAACGTCGAAGTGCTGCGCGAAATGCTGGACGGCCGCATCGACACCCTGCACTTCGACGAAGCCTGGCTGCCGCACGCGACCTTCCACGACTTCTACAAGAACATGCACGCGATCGGCCGCGACCGTCCGCGCGCCAAGCAGTCGATGATCTTCTCGACCCAGTCGACCCACAAACTGCTGGCCGGCCTGTCCCAGGCCTCGCAGGTGCTGGTGCGCGAGTCGGAATCGGTGAAGCTCGACCAGGACGCCTTCAACGAGGCCTTCCTGATGCACACCTCGACCTCGCCGCAGTACTCGATCATCGCCTCCTGCGACGTCGCCGCCGCCATGATGGAAGCGCCGGGCGGCACCGCCCTGGTCGAGGAATCGATCCTGGAAGCGCTGGACTTCCGCCGCGCCATGAAGAAGGTCGACGCCGAGTACGGCGAAGACTGGTGGTTCAAGGTCTGGGGCCCGGACGTCGAAGGCGAGGAAGGCATCGGCACCCAGGAAGACTGGATGATCCGCGCCGAGGACGACTGGCACGGCTTCGGCAACCTGGCCGAGGGCTTCAACATGCTCGACCCGATCAAGTCGACCATCGTGACCCCGGGCCTGTCGCTGGACGGCCAGTTCGGCGAGACCGGCATCCCGGCCTCGATCGTGACCAAGTACCTGGCCGAGCACGGCGTCATCATCGAGAAGTGCGGCCTGTATTCGTTCTTCATCATGTTCACGATCGGCATCACCAAGGGCCGCTGGAACACCCTGGTGACTGCGCTGCAGCAGTTCAAGGACGACTACGACCGCAACAAGCCGATGTGGCAGGTGATGCCGCAGTTCGCCTCGGCCAACCCGCGCTACGAAGAGCGCGGCCTGCGCGACCTGTGCACGCAGATCCACACCTTCTACAAGCAGTACGACGTGGCGCGCCTGACGACCGAGATGTACCTGTCGGACATGGTGCCCGCAATGAAGCCGTCGGACGCCTTTGCCAAGATGGCGCGCCGCGACATCGAGCGCGTCGCCATCGAGGAACTGGAAGGCCGCACCACCGCGATCCTGCTGACGCCTTACCCGCCGGGCATTCCGCTGCTGATCCCGGGCGAGCGCTTCAACAAGACCATCGTCGACTACCTGCGCTTTGCACGCGACTTCAACGAGCGCTTCCCGGGCTTCGAGACCGACGTCCACGGCCTCGTCAAGCGCGAGATCGACGGCAAGCTGGGCTACTTCGTGGACTGCGTGAAGCAGGACTGATCGGGGTAGTACCGATGTGAAAAGAGGAGCCGCTGGCTCCTCTTTTTGTTTGGTATTGCTCCGTCCGCAGGGTGGGGTCATTGATGCC
>DNCF01000023.1:3714-3924 GCA_003484545.1 Massilia sp.
CATTGATGCCACGGCATCAACGACCCTACCCTGCCTTACCGCTTCAATTCAACCGTCACCACCGGGATCGGGACGGTGGCGTTCATTTCCTTGCGCGCCTGCCGGATCACGCTGCGCGCGGCGCTGAGGCCAAGCACGCCCATCACGCCGGCCACGAACAGGTCCGGCAGCGCGCTGCCGGCCTGCCAGACGCCGAGCGCCGCCAGCAGC
>DNCF01000022.1 GCA_003484545.1 Massilia sp.
CGGCGTCGGAATAGGTGGCGGCGACCTTGGCGAAATCGGCGCCGGTACGCAGCTGGCGCATCACCTCGTCGGCGCGGGCGCTGCGCGCGGCGATCTGCTCGGGCGTGGCGTTGGCCGGAATGCCGACCAGGATCTGGGCGATGTCGACCTCGATGCGGTCGGCGGCGGCGGCCTTTTCGGCGGCCAGGAAGGTGTCGACCTCGGCGTCCGAGACCTGGATCTTGCTGTCGACCTCGTGCTCGCGCAGGCGCTGCATCATGATCTCGTTGCGGATCTCTTCGCGGAAGGCGGCGAAGGCCATGCCCTCCTTTTCCATCTGGTTGCGCATTTCCTGGACCGACATCTTCTGGTCCTGGGCGATGCGACCGATGGCGGCGTCGAGCATGCGGTCGTCGACGCGCACGCCCATTTCCTTGGCCAGCTGCACCTGGGCGCGCTCGACGATCATCGCCTCGATCACCTGGCGCTCCAGGTCTTCCTGCGGCGGCAGCTGGGTGTTCTGGGCGCGCAGGCGCTGGACGATCTGCGCCACGCGGTTGCGCACTTCGTTACGGGTGATGACCTCGTCGTTGACGACGACGCGGACGGCGTCGACGACCTTGGCGTTGCTCGAGGCCGGCGGCAGGAAACCGCTGCCCGGATTGGCCGGGGCAGCGGAAGAAGAGCCCGCTGCGGCAGTGCCGGAGGCACTGCCTGCGCTGGCCTGGCCGAACGCGGTGCCGGCCGTGAGCGCGCACAGCAGCGCCGCTGCGAGCTGGAGGTGATGCAAACGGGTAGTACGCATAATCTGGGAAGCACTCATTCAGGTCAAAAAAACATCCATGGTCCCGGTCGATCAGGGACGGCCGACGTTGGTGTTCAGCCGCGTATAGCCGGGAATACTCTTGTAAAACGAATCCAGCGGGTTGCCCATCCCGATGCCCGACAGGCCGTTGAGCTCGAGCTGGAAGAACACCGGCGTCGAGGTCGACTGGGCCGCCGTCACGAAGCGCTGCGCGCCCATCCGGAAGATCCAGCAATCGGCCTTGTACTCGAGCCCGACCAGGCTCTCGAGCACCTTGTGGTCCTGCAGCGAATAGCTGACCCGGCCCACGCCGAACCAGCGCTTCGACAGCGGCCACTGGCCCGAGATGTCGGCGTTGCGGAAGCTGTCGCGCACGTAGCGGTACTCGGCGTTGAGGACCTTCAGCAGGCCCGGGGTCCAGCGCACGCCGTAGTTACGGCTGTACACGCTCGAACTCGTCGCGTCGTATTGTACGCTGGCGTCGACGTTCAGGTTCTCGATAACGCGGCCCGATGCCGCCAGCAGCAGGTCGGAGCGGTCCTTGCGGTCCTGCACCGGGCGGCCCGGCAGCTGCACGCGCGGCTCGGTGAAGTAGAAGCGCTGGCCGAAGGCCAGGCGCAGGCGCTCGGCGCCGCTGCCCTCGATGTAGCGCGACACCACGGCCGCCGTCAGCTGGTTGGCGTCGGAGACGCGGTCGTTGCCGACGAAACGGTTCTCGCTGAACAGCTGGGCGTAGCTGAAGCCGGCCTCGCCGGTATCGAAGATCGGGAAGTCGTCCTGGTTCTTGTAGGGCGTGCGTACATAGAACAGGCGCGGTTCCAGCGTCTGGGTGGCGGCGGTGCCGAACAGGCTGGCTTCGCGTTCGAACACCATGCCGGCGTCGACCGAGAATGTCGGCAGCGTACGCGACAGGCTGGTCCGGCGGCCGGCGTTGCTGTCCATGTCGTACTTGCTGGCATGGAACATCACCTTGGGCGTGATGTAATAGCCCGGACGCACCCAGGGATAGCTCACCTGCGAGAGCATCACCGCGCGGTTGCCGCTGTCCCAGTCCGAGTGGGTGAAGCGGGTCGTCTCGGCGTCGATGGCCCAGTCGAAACCGTTGACGTCGAAACGGCCGGTGTGGAAGTTAATCTGCGGCATGCGCGCGTAGGGCTTCGGGATCGTCAGCGCCGGATTGTTCGCCGCCGCCGGCTCCTGCAGCACCTGGAAGTTCTGGGCGCGCGCGGTCAGGTTCCAGTACTGGGTGGCGTAGCTGGTGTAGACCTCGCGCACCAGCTGGCGCTCGGCGCTGGTCGAGACCGAGCGCGAGAAGTCGCTGAGGTACTGGTCGTCCGAGGCCGCGTGCAGGTTCCAGCCATAGGACCAGTTCGGGCTCAGCTGCTGGTTGTGCAGCGAGTCGACCAGCCAGCGGTCGGTCTTGGAGATGCGGTCGTTGCGCAGGCCCTCGAAGTGGGTTTCGCCGCCATAGGTGCCGCCCTCGGTGGCGCCGATGTAGCGGCCGGTCGCGCCCAGCTGCAGGCCGCGGTCGAACATCATGCGCGGGAACACCGTCAAATCGCGGTTGGGGGCGATGTTGAAGTAATACGGCACCATGATCTCGGTCTTGCCCTTCGAGCCGAAGCCGATCGAGGGCGGCAGCCAGCCCGAGCGGCGCGCGCCTGACAGCGAGAACGACATGGCCGGCGTGCCGAGGATGGGCACGTCCTTGAAATAGATGACGGTCTTGCCGGCGGTGCCGACGTCGCGCCCGGAATCCAGGCGCAGGGTGCTCGACTTCAGGTACCAGTCCGGGTCCGTCCCCTCGCAGGTGCTGTAGGTGCCGTCCACCACCAGCGCCTCGTTCTCGCCGAGGAAATCGATGCGGTCGGCCCGGCCCTGGGCATTGTTCATCTGCAGGCGGTACTGGGGATTGAGCACCCAGCCGCGCCCGGTCTCGAGGTTCAGCTGCAGCGCATCGCCCTGGTAGCGGTCGCCGAAACGCCACATGTTCACGTTGCCGCTGGCCGTGACTTCGTCCTCGACCAGGCGGTAGCAGGCCGTGTCGGCGGTCATTTTCGTCTGGCCGCGGGTGATCTCGACGTTGCGGTTGAGGTTGATCTCGCGGTCCGGGCGGCCGCCGATTTCCTCGGCGTGCACGGTGACGGGAAGATCCTGTTCGTTAACGGGGGGCGCAGCCGGCGCGACTTGCGCGTGCAAGGGCCCCGAGGCCACGGTAACGAGGGCGGACAAGGCAACTGCCCGCCGCTGCGGGAATGGTAGGGCCGTAAACCAGCTCATGGATTCTTGGGCTGCACCATAAAGGGCGATTTTTTGGATTGAATCCCTTATTATATGGGAATACTCTCCCTCAACCGGTTTCACCTGGACGTTTCATGTCTTCTTTGTATCAAAACATTCCTACTTCCGCCGAGCAGGATGCACGCCTGACCCTGCTCACCGAATGGCTGGGCTCGCTCGACCTGGTGGAAGTCGGTTCGCGCCGCCCGGCTTCGTCGGATGCCAGCTTCCGTCGCTATTTCCGCCTGGATGTGGCGCCGGCGCTACGCGCGAAACTGGGGGACACCCTGATCGCCATGGACGCCCCGCCCGAGCGCGAGAACGTCCCGGCCTTCATCCACGTCCAGGGCCTGCTGCAGGAAGCCGGCGTCACCGTCCCCGCGATCGTCGCGCGCGACGTCGAGCGCGGCTTCCTGCTGCTGTCGGACCTGGGCACCACCACTTACCTGCAGCGCCTCGATCCCGACAACGCCGCCTTCATGTATTCGGACGCGGTCGACGCCCTGATCAAGTTCCAGCTGCACAGCCAGCCCGGCGTGCTGCCGGAGTTCGACCGCGCCTTCGTCCTGCGCGAGATGAACCTGTTCCCGGAATGGTTCCTCGGCCGCCACCTCGGCGTGACCATGAACGAGGCCCAGCAGGCGCAGCTGGACAAGGTGTTCGAGACCATCACGAATAACGTACTGGCGCAGCAGCAGGTGTTCATGCACCGCGACTTCCATTCGCGTAACCTGATGTTCCTCGACCAGGGCAACCCGGGCGTGCTCGACTTCCAGGACGCCGTCTACGGCCCGGTCACCTACGACCTGGCCTCACTGCTGCGCGACGCCTACATCCAGTGGGACGAGGAAATCGTGCTGGACTGGGTGGTGCGCTACTGGCAGAGCGCGAAGCAGGTCGGCCTGCCGGTCAATCCGGACATCGACGCCTTCTACCGCGACTTCGAATTCATGGCGCTGCAGCGCCACCTGAAGATCCTAGGCATCTTCTGCCGCCTGAACTACCGCGACGGCAAGCCGATCTACATGGGCGACCTGCCGACCGTGATGGACTACGTGCGCAAGACCGCCAACCGCTATACCGAACTGAAGCCGCTGCTGCGCCTGCTCGACGCCTTCGACGCCTTTGGCGACGGCGCCGCGCCGCAGGTCGGCTACACGTTCTAAGCTCTTTTTCGAGAAACCGATGAAAGCCATGATCTTCGCCGCCGGCCGCGGCGAGCGCATGCGTCCGCTGACGGACACCTGCCCGAAACCCCTGCTCAAGGTGCGCGGCCGTCCGCTCATCACCTGGCACATCCTGAACCTGGTGCGCGCCGGGATCGTCGACATCGTCATCAACCATTCGCACCTCGGCCACATGATCGAGGCGGAACTGGGCGACGGCAGCCGCTACGGCGCGCGCATCGTGTATTCGCACGAGCCGACCCCGCTGGAGACGGCCGGCGGCATCGCCAACGCGCTGCACCTGCTCGGCGACGAACCCTTCCTGGCGGTGTCGGGCGACATCTACGCGCCCTACTTCGATTTCTCCCAGGTGCTCGAGGCGCTGCCGGACACCGACATGCTGGGCCAGCCGATTCCGTTTGAAAAACGCGACATCGCGTGGCTGTACCTGACGCCCAACCCCTGGCACAACCCGGAAGGCGACTTCGGCCTGGACATGTACACGCTCGCCAACGACGGCGATCCGAAGTGGAATTTCGCCGGCATCGGCGTCTACCGTCCGGAGATGTTCGAAGGCATCCAGGCCGGCGAGTTCCTCAAGTTCGGCCCCCTGATGCGCAAGTTCATCGACATGCAGCGCGTCGGCGGCGAGATCTACCACGGCCCCTGGGTCAACGTGGGCACGGTCGAACAGCTCGAGGAACTGAACGCGCCGCTGGCCAGGAGGGCCGGCGCGTGAACCCGTTCGCCGCGCGCCGCGCTCGCCTGGCGGCCGCCATGGAACCGGGCGCGGTGGCGGTGCTGGCCACGGCGCCGGAAGCGCTGCGCAACGCCGACAGCGAGTATCCCTACCGGCACGAC
>DNCF01000026.1 GCA_003484545.1 Massilia sp.
CGGCTCGTCGGCACCGCGCGGCGCGCCGGGCTGGTCGAGCAGTTGGGACGCCTTGCGGTGCTGGCGGTAGGCCGCGCTCGGCGTGGGGACAAAGGCGACCGGCGGCTGGTCGCGTTCGGTAGTGATTGGGTCATCCGGCAACAGTGCTCGTTCCATGGTGCATCCTCGTGTGATTGCGGTAGCTCAGCAGATAGTCGTCCCCTGCGCGGAATCGGTTTTGACGAGAATCAATTGCAAAGCGCACTGGCACGCCGGCGGCGCAACTGGCATCATGGCGGGCTCTTGCGTTTTGAAGAAGGAAAGAAACAGATGGCCGACATTCACATCGTCCAGGAACACAGCCTCAGCCCGGATCGGGCGCGCGCGGCGGCGCAGCAGGTCGCGGACAAGGTTGCCGCCGAATTCGGCATGCAGTGCCGCTGGGACGGCGACGTGTTGCGCTTCGAGCGCAGCGGAGTGGAAGGGGCCCTGACCCTGGAAGAGCGGCGCGCGGCGCTGCGGATCAAGCTGGGTTTCCTGATGAGCGCCTTCGGTCCGGCCATCGAGGCCAAGGTGACCGACAAGATGCGCCGGGTGTTCGCGGCCGCGTAAGGAACGCGGCCGGCAGGGATGCTTAACCCTTCAGTTCCTCGATCAGGTCGACGTACTGCTGCATCGCGTCTTCCTGCGAGGTGCCTTTCAGCTGTTCCCAGGCATCGTACTTGGCGCGGCCGACCATGTCGGTGAAGCCCGGACGCTCGCCGGTCACGTCGCCGCTCGAGCCCTGCTTGAACAGCGCGTAGATCTTCAGCAAGGTCATGTTGTCCGGACGCTCCGGCAGGTTCTTCGAATCGGCCTGGGCCTGGGTGAACTGGTCTTGCAAGCTCATAAAAACTCCTGTTGGCTGGATTGCTGGATGGTGCATTGACTGAACGGCAATGCGCGCGGCCATCTTAGCCTAACAGGTGGCGAAATACGTGCTTCTGGCGGGAATTTTAGAGGGGATGCTCGATGTGGCCTGGGGCCTGGAGGAGGGCGTAGGGTGGGTTCTCGAACCCACGCGGTCGACCGTGTGACATGTCGATCCATCCGCCGACGCGCAAGGTGGGTTCAAGAACCCACCCTACGACAAACAGGGCTTAAACGCCGAGCAGCTCGACGTCGAAGATCAGCGTCGCGTTCGGCGGAATCACGCCGCCGGCGCCGCGTGCGCCGTAGCCCAGGCTGGCCGGGATGATCAGGCGGCGCGCGCCGCCGACCTTCATGCCCTGCACGCCTTCGTCCCAGCCGCGGATCACGTGGCCGGCGCCCAGCGGGAACTGGAACGGGTCGTTGCGATCCTTGCTCGAATCGAACTTGGCGCCGGTGCTGCCGTCGTCGTTGCGCAGCCAGCCGGTGTAGTGGACGGTGACGTAGGTGCCGGCTTTCGCCTCGGCGCCTTCGCCAACGACGGTGTCTTCGTACTGCAGGCCGGAAGCGGTGGTGGTAATGGACATGATTTTCCTTCAAGGTTCAGGTTGAGCGGCGATTGTAGTGCATGGACTCCCGGAGCGCCATCGAGGGTCCGCTTGCCTGCCGCGGCCCTTGCCCGCGATCTTGTCTACAATAAGCCTTCCATATCGGGGAGCCGCATGACCACGCTTTCATACTTATTCCTGCTCATCAAACGGGATTGCCGCCGGGGGCGCCCATGAACGGCGTCGCCATCGCCTGGGGCCGCGCCCTGCGCGCGCAGTTCTCAGGCCGCATGCTGCTGCTGTCCCTGGTGCCGCTGCTGCTGTCGCTGCTGGTCTGGGGCGCGCTGCTGTGGTTCGGGTTGCAGCCCTTCCTCGACTGGCTGCACGCCGTCTTCGCAGACTACGGCTGGTTCCAGGCCAGCGGCAGCATGCTGTCCACGCTGGGCCTGGGCGTATTGCAGGTGATGGTGGTGCCGCTGATGGCCATCATCCTGCTGCTGCCGCTGATGATCGCGACCTCGCTGCTGTTCATGGGCATCTTTGCGATGCCGGCGATCGAGGCCTACGTCGGCCGGCGCCAGTTTCCCCGGCTCGAACGCAAGGAGGGCGGCAGCTTCGCCGGCAGCGTCTGGATGAACCTGACCAGCGTGATCGTGTTCGCCGGCCTGTGGCTGATGACGGTGCCGCTGTACGCGGTGCCGCCGGTGGCGGTGCTGGTGCAGGCCGCGCTGTGGGGCTGGGTGACCTCGCGCGTAATGAGCTACGACGCCCTCGCGGCCCACGCCAGCCCCGCCGAACGCCAGGCCTTGATGAAGGCGCGGCGCTGGCAACTGCTGGCGATCGGCATGGTCTCGGGCGTGCTGGGCGCCATGCCCGGCATCGCCTGGATGGGCGGCGCGGTGCTGTCGGTGGTGCTGTTTCCCTTCCTGGCCATCCTGTCGGCCTGGCTGTACGTGATGATCTTCCTGTTCACCGGCCTGTGGTTCCAGTACTACTGCCTGCAGGCGCTGCAGGACCTGCGCGCCGCCAACGCAAGCGCCCCGGTGGCATCTTGAAAGCGAGGAGAACGCCATGGCATTCGGCCTGATCGTCGTCGGCGACGAAATCCTGTCCGGCAAGCGCCAGGACAAGCATTTTTCGAAAGTGGTCGCGCTGCTGGCCGCGCGCGGCCTGCAACTCGCCTGGGCCGAATTCGTCGGCGACGAGCGCGAACGCATCGCGGCGACCCTGCGCCGCACCTTCGCCGGCGAGGACATCGTGTTCTCCTGCGGCGGCATCGGCGCCACGCCCGACGACCATACGCGCCAGGCCGCCGCCGCCGCGCTCGGCCTGCCGTTGGCGCTGCATCCTGAAGGGAAGGGCCTGGTCGAACAGCGCATCCTCCAGGCCGCGCGCGAGGCCGGCAGGGAAGTCGACTTGTCCGCGCCCGAAAACCTGCAGCGCCTGAAGATGGCCGAATTCCCGGCCGGCGCGACGCTGATCCCGAATCCCTACAACGGCATCCCCGGCTTCACGGTGGCGCGCCATCACTTCGTGCCGGGCTTCCCGGTCATGGCCTGGCCGATGATCGAATGGGTGCTCGACACGCATTACGCTGACTTGTTCCACCAGCAGGCGCACGCGGAACAGGCGATGCTGGTGTATGGCCAGGCCGAGGCCGTGCTCGTTCCGCTGATGGAGGCGATCGAGGCGCACTATACCGGTGTGCGCGTGTTCAGCCTGCCGAGCGTGGGCGAGGACGGCAGCCGCCGCCACATCGAACTCGGCGTCAAGGGCGTGCCTGCCGAGGTGGCGCCGGCCTTCGCCGCGATGCGCGCGGAACTCGACCGTGTAGGAGCCGATTACCAATGCCTGTAGGCATCAATGCACTCTTAATAACTCTGCCGTTGTTTTTTTGCGAAAAAGATCAGGGCAGGTCAAATTTGTTGAACAGGGCTACGTGGAAGACCTGTTGATGTGGTGGAATGATGGCTGTGGCGCGCTGGAATTTCGGGTGAGATTCGCGCGCCCGATGAACTAACGACGACCTCGATCACTCGAACAAACCGGCAGCAAGATGGCGAGCAGGTTGGCAGGGATTGCGGGCACAATGATTCAAACCGGTTGAGCCATCATGGAAAGTCCCCGCCGTTTCAGACGGCCCCGTAATGTGTTTCGCGCCGTGCGCATCCTGCGCGGGCGCAGCGATGGCGGCAACGCCGCGCCGGTCCTCGCCGCCGCGGCGGCCGAGCCCGACGTGCCGCTGTACGAGAGCTATCCGCACCTGTCGCTCGTTACCGACACCGGCAAGGAAGAGCTTCCCGAGGACACCAACGAACCGGAGAGCGAAGGCGAGCCGCCGAAAGGCAGCGGCCGCGCCCGGCGCATCCTGTTCGGCCTGGTGCTGGTGATGGTCGCCGCCGGTTCCGCCTATGCCGTCTACGAGACGCGCACGTCCACGCTGCAGGCGAAGATCTTCGCCGGCATGATGAAGGACGTCAACTACCGCATGGAGCAGGGACCGAGCGACGCCATCCGTTTCCCGGCCGACAGCCCCTACGACGCCCGCCTGGGCTATTCGCACCTGCCGGCCTTCCTCGGCAAGCTGCACACGCGCGACTACGTGGTCGACGCGCAGGCGCGCATGTCGCCGAAGATGCTGGAACTGGCCGACTACGGCCTGTTCGCGAGCTACCGCGAGAAGAACCGCGCCGGCCTCGAGATCCTCGATTGCCGCAGCCAGCCGCTGTTCGGCTCGCGCTTCCCCGAGCGCCAGTACGAGCGCTTCGACGACGCGCCGCAACTGCTGGTGCAAAGCCTGCTGTTCATCGAGAACCGCGAGCTGCTCGATCCGGCCTACCCGAAGCGCAATCCCGCCATCGAATGGGACCGCTTCTCGAAGGCGGTGTTCGACAAGACCCTGCATTCGGTCGGCATCGGCGGGGGCGCGCCCCCGGCCCCCGGGCCCGCCCCCCCCCCCCCCCCCCCGAAAAACCCCCCCCCGCC
>DNCF01000025.1:0-2722 GCA_003484545.1 Massilia sp.
ACGGCGAGACGATGCAACGCAGCCATGCAGGTTTTGTCAGGCGCTCCTTATGGTAAATGCATTTTTCGGGTGACGCGGCACAGTAGACCCCGTACACGCCGGCAAGCATTCGGTACAGGGACGATGTATCATTTTGGAAACCCAGCCCTAGCGTTCCCTACCTCTCGCCAAAGGAAGCCGCCTTGAAGATCCGACCGCGCCCTGCCGCCCTCGCCGTCCTTTCCCTGCTCGCCCTGAATGTGCCATCCCAGGCCCAGCAGCCCGCCCCGCTGAAGGCCCAGGTCGCCGCCAGCGTGAACGCCGCCTACCCCTGGCTCGACGGCGTCTACAAGGACCTGCACGCCCATCCCGAACTCGCCTTCCAGGAAGTGCGCACCGCCGGCAAGCTGGCGGCGGAGATGCGCAAGCTCGGCTTCACGGTGACGGAAAAAGTCGGCAAGACCGGCGTCGTCGCGATCTACAAGAATGGCCCCGGCCCGACCGTGATGGTGCGCACCGAACTCGACGGCCTGCCGATGGAGGAAAAATCCGGCCTGCCCTGGGCCAGCCGCGCGAAAGCGACCAGCGACGGCCGCGAGAGCTTCACCGCGCACAGCTGCGGCCACGACATCCACATGTCGGCCTGGCTGGGCACCGCCCGCACGCTGCTGGACATGAAGTCGCAATGGAGCGGCACCCTGATGTTCGTCGGCCAGCCCGCCGAGGAAACGGTGTCGGGGGCGCAGGCGATGCTGGCCGACGGCCTGTTCACGCGCTTCGCCAAGCCCGACTATGCGTTTGCCCTGCATTCCTGGCCGCTGGCGCACGGCACGGTCGGCTACAACGCCGGCGCGGTGTCCTCGAATTCGGACGCGATCGAGATCGTGTTCAAGGGCCGCGGCGGGCACGGCTCGGCGCCCGACCAGTCCATCGACCCGATCGCGATCGCGGCGCGCTTCGTGGTCGACGTTCAGACCGTGATCAGCCGCGAGAAGGACCCGAAGGAATTCGGCGTGGTGACGATCGGCGCGATCAACGGCGGCACGGTCGGCAACATCATCCCCGACAGCGTGCAGGTGCGCGGCACCATCCGCTCCTACAGCCCGCAGGTGCGCGCCAAGCTGCTGGATGGGGTCAAGCGCATCGCCGTGGCCTCGGCCGCGATGGCGGGCGCGCCGGCGCCCCAGGTCGAGCTGATCCCGGGCGGCGCGGCGATCGTCAACAGCGAAGCGCTGGTGCAGAAGCTGGAGCCGGTGTTCAAGGACGCCTTCGGCGCCGACAAGGCGCGGCGCATGCCGGCCATGACCGCCAGCGAGGACTTCTCCCAGTTCGTCAACCAGGGCATCCCGTCGGTGTTCTTCTTCACCGGCGTGTACGACCCGAAGGACGTGGCGGAAGCGGCGCGCGAAGGCGGCAAGCCGGTCGCCTTCAACCACTCGCCCTTCTACGCGCCGGTGCCCGAGCCTTCGATCAAGACCGCGGCCCAGGCGATGAGCCTCGCGGTGCTGAACGTGCTCAAACGATAGCGCTCATTCGAGCTTGAAGACGACGTCCACCGGCTGCACCAGCTTCAGCGCTTCGATGGCCAGGAACTCGCTGGCCTCGGCCCGCGCAGCGCTGCCGCGGGGCTCCATGAAGTCGGCACGCAGCAGGCCCATGGTGTAGCCGACGTTCTTCACCCCGCCCGGCGTCACAGCAGTGACGGCGCCGAGCTTGCGGCGCGCGCCCTTCGCGATCAGTTCGGCGCGGCGGCGGGCGTCGCGCAAGGCATTCGTCATCAGTTCCGCCTCGACCTGGTCGCGCTCGCTGGTGTCGAAGGAAGTCGCGAAGCTGTTCAGGTTCGGCATGCCGAGCAGCGGCGCCACCACCGCGCGCCACTTCGACAGGTCGCGCATGTTCACGCGCGCGCTGCTGCGCACTTCGTACACCGGCGCCTCGACCGGCACACCCTTGCGCAGCTCCTTGCGCACGTCGCGCGTTTCCAGGTCGTCCAGCGAAACACCCTGTTGCTCCAGCAGCGCGCGGATCTCGGCAATCCTCGTCTCCACCGTGGCGCGCGCCAGCTCCGGATCGGCGTCGGCGGCCAGGATCTCGAAGTCGATCGCGCCGATATCGGGCACGCGGTAGACCGACGCGTCCGCGCTCACGTGCACGAAGGGGTAGGACGGCAGGGGCGAGGCCTGGGCCGCCAGCGGCAGGACGGCGATCGCGGCGGCGATGGCGAGTTGTTTCAGCATGAAGTCTCCTTTGGACATTGGAACGCCGAGCATAGGCGAATATAGACAATCTTGTCTATGACATTTTGTCTTGTCGCGGACCGCACGCGAATTAAGTAGACAAGCGTTTCTAGACAAGCTATTCTGGTTTCAGCAAGCTTGCCAAGGAAACCATCATGCCCAGCACACCCGACATCCCGAAGCCGACCGCGGCCGAACTCGATCTCCTCCAGGTACTGTGGCCGCTCGGCGCGGCCACGGCGCGCCAGGTGCACGAGGCGATGCAAAAGAACCGTCCCGAGGTCACCTATGCCACCGTGCTGCGGCTGATGCAGATCATGCACGGCAAGGGCATCCTGATCCGGGACGAGAGCGAGCGTTCCCACGTCTACGCGCCGGCCCAGCCCCAGGATTCCCTGCAGACCAATCTCCTGAAGGACCTGATGCAGCGCGCCTTCGCCGGTTCCGCCAAGGCGCTGGTGATGGCCGCGCTCAAGAGCGGGATCTCGAAGAAGGAGCGCGCCGAA
>DNCF01000025.1:2847-3132 GCA_003484545.1 Massilia sp.
TCGAAGAAGGAGCGCGCCGAAATCGAGAAGCTGCTGAAGGAGGATGACAAATGACGGCCCCGGCCTTCGTGGCGCAGCTGGGCTGGGTGCTGGTCGACTTCCTCTGGCAAGGGGCCCTGGTCGGCTGCGCCACGGCGCTGCTGCTCACGGCGCTGAGGAATGCGCGCGCCGAGGCGCGCTACCTGGTCGCCTGCGGCGGCCTGCTGCTGTGCCTGCTGTGGCCGGCCACGGCCCTGGTGCTGCGCCTGGCCGGCGGCGACGAAGCCGGCCAGGCGCAGCACCAGG
>DNCF01000024.1:0-175 GCA_003484545.1 Massilia sp.
CGATCATGTCGCCTTCTTCCACCAGGCCGATCGCGCCGCCCTCGGCCGCTTCGGGCGAGGCGTGGCCGATCACCAGGCCCGACGAGCCGCCCGAGAAGCGGCCATCGGTGAACAGCGCGCAGCTCTTGCCCAGCCCTTTGGACTTGATATAGGAGGTCGGGTAGAGCATCTCCTG
>DNCF01000024.1:390-4037 GCA_003484545.1 Massilia sp.
GGTCGGGTAGAGCATCTCCTGCATACCGGGGCCGCCTTTCGGGCCTTCGTAGCGGATGATGACGACGTCGCCGGCGTGCACGCGGTCGCCCAGGATCGCTTCCACCGCCGCGTCCTGGCTTTCGAACACGCGCGCCTTGCCGGAGAATTTCAGGATGCTCTCGTCGACGCCGGCGGTTTTCACGATGCAGCCCTTCTCGGCGATGTTCCCGTACAGGACCGCCAGGCCGCCGTCCTCGGAGTAGGCGTGCGCGCGGTCGCGGATGCACCCCGCGCTGCGGTCGATGTCGTTGTCGGCGAAGCGCTCGGACTGCGAGAACGCCACCTGGGTCGGCACGCCGCCGGGGGCGGCGCGGAACAGCTGGTGCACCGCGGGGTCATCGCTGCGGCGGATGTCGTAGCGCTCGATCGCATCGCCGAGGGTCGGGCTGTGCACGGTCGGCAACGAGGTGTCGAGCAGGCCGGCGCGCGCCAGTTCGCCCAGGATCGCGACGATGCCGCCGGCGCGGTGCACGTCCTCGATGTGGAACTTGTCGGTCATCGGCGCCACCTTGCACAGGCAGGGCACCTGGCGCGAGATGCGGTCGATGTCGGCCATCGTGAAGGCGACCCCGGCCTCGTGCGCGGCGGCCAGCAGGTGCAGCACGGTGTTGGTCGAGCCGCCCATCGAGACGTCGAGCGCCATGGCGTTCTCGAAGGCCGCCCGGGTCGCGATCGAGCGCGGCAGGACCGAGTAGTCGTCGCCCTCGTAGTGGCGCTTGGCGAGGTCGACGATCAGGCGGCCGGCCTTCAGGAACAGTTCCTTGCGGTCGGCGTGGGTGGCGACGATGGTGCCGTTGCCGGGCAAGGACAGGCCCAGCGCCTCGGTCAGGCAGTTCATCGAATTGGCCGTGAACATGCCCGAGCAGGAGCCGCAGGTGGGGCAGGCCGAGCGTTCGATCTCGGCGACGTCCGCATCGGACACCGTGGAATCGCCGGCCTTGATCATGGCGTCCACCAGGTCGAGCTTGATGATCTTCCTGTCGTTGTTGACGACCTTGACCACCTTGCCGGCCTCCATCGGGCCGCCGGACACGAACACGACCGGGATATTCAGGCGCATTGCCGCCATCAGCATGCCGGGCGTGATCTTGTCGCAGTTCGAGATGCAGACCATCGCGTCGGCGCAGTGCGCGTTCACCATGTATTCCACCGAGTCGGCGATCAGGTCGCGCGAGGGCAGCGAATACAGCATGCCGCCGTGGCCCATGGCGATGCCGTCGTCGACGGCGATCGTGTTGAACTCCTTGGCGACGCCGCCCGCCGCTTCGATCTCGCGCGCCACCAACTGGCCCAGGTCCTTCAGGTGCACGTGGCCGGGCACGAACTGGGTGAAGGAATTGACGACGGCGATGATCGGCTTGTCGAAGTCGCCGTCCTTCATGCCGGTCGCGCGCCACAGGGCGCGCGCACCCGCCATGTTGCGGCCCTGGGTGGTGGTGTGGGAACGGTAGGTCGGCATGGTTTCTCCTGGCGCGGCTGGCGAATATGAAAACATGAGGGTGCAGCATGGCAACTGATTTGTCCAATATATGATTTGGCGTCCTGTGATTCGTCCCGCGTATCACAGAGGCGCTTTGTCACCCCGCAGTCGCCCCTCCTGCCGACTGATGCAATTCGGCAATACTTAATCCTGCCTTAATCGGCGTTCCCTAGCATTGCGCCCCGTGACGAAATATTGCCCCAAGTAATGTCCTGCGCGCGTGCGCGGCCGGGCACGAACCGGGTGCCCGATGATTCCGGGCCGCCGTTTCGCGGTGGCCTGCCAAGACCTATTCTCCATGCCAATCACAATCGGACTCTTGCTCGCGCTGAGCTTTCTCGCGTCGCTTGCCGCGCTCGGTTTCCTGATCTGGGCCATTGCCAAACGGCAGTTTGCCCTGAACCAAAGGGACGCCGCCACCATTTTCGAACCGGGCGAAACCGGCGCCCCCGACGACGCCACGGCTTTCGGCCGTGCGGCCGTCGGTAGCGAGGAACACCGTTTCGACGTGATCCGCGAGCGGATCGACGTCGCCGGCCGCCGCACCGTGCTGTTGATGGCGGCGGTGGCGGCGTTCTGGCTGGTGCTGGGCTCGGTGTTCGGCGTGATCGCCTCGCTCAAGCTGCACCTGCCGGACTGGCTGACCGCCTATGCGCCGCTGACCTTCGGCCGCGTGCGCACGATGCACCTGAACCTGGTCGCCTACGGCTGGCTGTCGGTGGCCGGCATCGCCAGCGCGTTGTGGATCGTGCCGCGCATCTTCCACACCCCGCTGCGCCATCCGCGCGTGGCCATGTTCGGCGCCATGGTCTGGACCATCGGCGTGGCGATGGGCGTGACCGCGATCGCCCTCGGCCATACCCAGGGCATCGAGTGGCTCGAGATTCCCTGGCAGATCGGCCTGCTGCTGGCAATCGGCGGCGCCTGCCTGGCCTTCCCGCTGGTGATGACCGCGCGCCACCGCAAGTCGCACCACATCTACGTCTCGGGCTGGTACTTCCTGGGCGGCCTGACCTGGTTCCCGGTGCTGTACTTCATCGCCAACCTGCCGGGCCTGCACGCCGGCGTGCAGCAGGCCACGGTCAACTGGTGGTTCGCCCACAACGTGCTGGGCCTGTGGCTGACGCCGCTCGGGGTGGGAACGGCCTACTACCTGATCCCGAAGATCGTCGGCCAGCCGGTGTACTCGTACAGCGTGTCGCTGCTCGGCTTCTGGGGGCTGGCGCTGTTCTACAGCCAGGTCGGCATCCACCACCTGATCGGCGCGCCGGTGCCGACCTGGCTGGTGACGCTCTCGATCGTCCATAGCGTCATGATGTTCATCCCGGTGATCGCGGTGGCGATCAACCAGCACACCACGGTCTTGCGCAACGCCTGGGCGCTGAAGCAGTCGGTGGCGCTGCGCTTCGTCGCCCTGGGCGCGCTGATGTACACGCTGTCCTCGTTCCAGGGTTCGATCGAGGCGCTGCGCGCGGTGAACTCGGTCACCCACTTCACCCATTACACCGTCGGCCACGCCCACCTGGGCGCCTACGGGTTCACCAGCATGGTGCTGTTCGGCGCCTTCTACTACATGCTGCCCTACCTGACCGGGCGCGACTGGCCGTGGCCGCGCCTGCTCAATCTCCATTTCTGGCTGGTCGTCGCCGGCTTCGCGGTGTACTTCCTGGCCGTGTCGGTCGGTGGCTGGCTGCAGGGCGTGGGGCTGCTGGAAGTGGGCCGCTCGTTCGAATCGGTCACGCGCGCGACCATCCCCTACCTGCAGGCGCGCTCGCTCGGCGGCAGCCTGATGACCCTGGGGCACCTGGTGTTCGCCTTCCACATCGCCGCCCTGTTGATGGGCAAGGGGGCAGCCCGTACCGCCATCGCCGGCCAGGCCCCGGCCGCCGCCAACGCAGGAGCATGAGCATGAACATCAGCATGAACCGCCTCATTCCGATCTTCGTCGGCGCCATCGCCATCCTCGCCTTCGCGACCCTGATGCTGGTGGTCGTTCCCGGCGCCCAGATCCGCGACCAGGCCCCGGCCCCGGGGCTGGCCGACTACACGCCCCAGCAGCTGGCGGGGCGCCAGCAGTACATCAACCAGGGCTGCGTCTACTGCCACAGCCAGCAGCCGCGCGCGGC
>DNCF01000447.1 GCA_003484545.1 Massilia sp.
TGCTGCCGGCCGCCGCCGCCGCCGGCCTGGCGCTGCGCATTCCCAGCATGGAGCCGGCCTTGCGCCTGCGCCGCTTCCTGCGCGGCACGCCGCTGGCCGGCGCCGTCTGGCAGTTGCGCCCGGACGACTACAAGCGCCTCAATCCGCGCCTGGCCTCGCCCGCTTACCTGTTCGTCAATCATGAGGGCGTCATCGAGGCGGCCGGGCTGATCGGCGACGAGAACTGGCTCGGCCTGGTCGAACAACTGTCCCAGGCCGAGCTAGCCACCATGGAAACGGTCGCCGCATGAACTTCGCGCCCCACCTCGAACGCCTGCGCCTGTTGCGCCCCGTGCGCGGCCGCTTGGCCGCCGCCCTGCTCTGCATGGGCGCGGGCGTGCTGATCCAGCTCGGCTTCCCGCGCGCGATCGCCTGGCTCATCGACCACGCCGAGCAGTTGCGTCAGACCGGCATCCCGCCCCACCTGGTGCTGGCCATGCTCGGCGCCGCGATCCTGCTGGCCCTGGTGTCCGCCCTGCGCTTCTACCTGTTCCAGTCGGCCAGCCAGCACATCGTGACCCGCCTGCGGCGGCAATTGTTCGACATCCTGATCCGCCAGCCGATCGGCTTCTTCGACCGCCACCACGTCGGCGAACTGACCAGCCGCCTGCATGGCGACGTCATGTCCCTGCACGAGAGCCTGACCGTCGGCGCGGCCCACGTGCTGCGCTCGCTGTGCGTGTTCGGCGGCGGCGCGGCCATGCTGCTGTCGCTGTCGCCGCTGCTCAGCCTGCCGCTGGCGCTCTTCATTCCCGCCAGCCTCTACCTCGGCAAGCGTTCCGGCAACAGCTATCGCGAGCGTGCGCGCGAGGTGCAGGCCAGCCTGGCGGACAGCGGCAAGGTGGCGCAGGAGCACTTTGCCAACGTGCGCCTGGTGCATGCGTTCAACCAGCAGCGCGGCGCCAGCGCCCGCTACGAAAGCGCGACCGCGCGGGCGCTGGCGGCGGCGCTGTCGAATGCGCGGCTGCTGTCGACCTTCCAGGGCCTGATGTCGCTGCTGCTCTACCTCGCGCTGATCAGCACGCTGTGCTTCGGCGCCTGGCTGATCGGCCAGGGCCGGCTCTCGGTCGGCGAGCTGACCGCCTTCATCATCTACGCCACCATGGTGACCGAGGCCGCCAACGCGCTGACCGACTTCTGGGGCAGCTGGATGCGCACCCTGGGCGCCACCGACCGCGTCTTCGAATTGCTGCGCCTGGCGCCGCGCGACGAAGGCGGCGCCCAGCCGCCCAGCCTGTCGGGGCGCATCGTGTTCGAGAACGTGGGGTTCCGCTATCCCCAGCGTCCGGCGCAGGCCGCGCTCGAGGGCGTGAACCTGGCGCTGGCCGCCGGCGAAACGGTGGCCCTGGTCGGGCCTTCCGGCGCGGGCAAGTCGACCATTGCCAACCTGCTGCTCGGCCACTACGCGCCCGGCCAGGGACGCATCCTGTTCGACGGCTTCGACGCCGCCACCCTGGCGCCGGCGGCGCTGCGGCGCCACGTGGCCGTGGTGGAGCAGGAACCGGCACTGTTTTCAGGCTCGATCGCGGACAACATCCGCTTCGCCGTGCCCGAGCGCGAAGTCACGCAGGACGAGGTCGAGGCCGCCGCCCGGCGCGCCCAGGCGCACGACTTCATCCTGGCGTTCCCGGATGGGTATGACACGGTGGTTGGCGAACGGGGCGTGCAGTTGTCCGGCGGACAGAAACAGCGCATCGCGATCGCGCGCGCCATGCTGCGCGACCCGGCCATCCTGATCCTCGACGAAGCCACCAGCGCACTCGACGCCGCCAGCGAAACGCTGGTGCAGGCGGGCCTGGACCAGCTGATGCAGGGACGCACCACGATCGTCATCGCGCACCGCCTGTCGACCATCGTCAGCGCCGACCGCATCCTGGTGCTGGCCGGCGGCAGGATCCGCCAGCAGGGCAGCCATGCCGAACTGCTGCGCGAGAAGGACGGCCCCTACGCCGAGCTGATGCGCCACCAGCTGGCCCAGTACGGCAGGCTGGACGCGCCGCTGGCGGCCGCCTAGCTACCTGGGGCCGGACGACAAAAAACGCCGCGGACGCTGGCGCGCCGCGGCGTTTTTATACGAAGCCGGAGATGATCAGGCGGCGACCATCTCGCCGGTCTCCGCGCACAGCTTCAGGTTGGCGTGGCGCGGGGCGAACTGGAGCAGCTCCTTGCGCTCTTCCAGCAGCGCGAACACGGCGTCCTTCGACAGCACGTACTGCTCGAGCAGGGTGTCCTTGATCGACTCCATCATCGCGCGGTAGTCGCGCATCGCGCCCAGGGTGTAGCTGTAGAGCTCATCGGCCTTTTCTTCCATCTGGCGCAGGGTGTGCTCGCCGCTGGCGTCGTTCTGCAACTGGCTGTAGTCGATCTTCGAACGCGAGTACATCGACAGGCGGTTGACCATCAGGTTGAGCATCTTGGTGACCTTCTCGATGTCGTTCTGGGCGCCGACCGAGATGCCGCGGGCACCGTAGAACAGCTCTTCGGCCGCCATGCCGCCGTACAGGCCGATGACGTCGCGCTCGAGTTCTTCCAGCGTACGCAGCGACATGTCGTCACCCGACTGCAGCACGTAGCCCAGGGCGCCGATCTTCGACACGGCCTCGGTGCTGATCTTCAGCAGGTGCGACTTTTCCTTCACCTCGTCCAGGGTCATGCCGGCGCGCAGGTAAGGATCGATCTGCATGAAGAAGTGACCCAGCTCGTGCAGGGCGATGCGCTCGCGCTGCTTGTGCTTCTCGGCGGTGGTGGCGCGGTCGGTCAGGCCGATCGTGGCGCGCTCGTAGGCGCGGAACAGCAGGTCGGTGTTGATGATCGCCTTTTCCTGGATCGAGATCATGGAGGCGCGCTCGACCACGGTTTCCAGCAGCGCCGGGCTGAGGTTCTGAGTAATTTCCGCGACTTGATCCAAGTCCAAGTCGCTCCAATCGACCAGGCCTTCTTTTTTACGCGACAGGAAGCTCTTCAGGAGTTCGCGACGCTCCATCTTGTTCGGCAGGCGGAAGTTGATCTTCACCGAGAAGCGGCGCAGCATCGCTTCGTCCATCTCGGTCGAGGCATCGTCGAAGTTCGAGGCGACGACCCAGATCACGCCCTGGCCCTTGTCGCTCTTCACGCCGTCCAGCAGGCCCAGCAGGGTGTTGGCGGTGTCGTCTTCCCATTTCTTTTCGCTGCGGCCGCGCGGCATGAACAGGCTCTGGGCTTCATCCAGGAAGATGATGCACTTGCCCTTGGCGCAAGCCTTGCGGTACAGCGCATTGAGCGCCTTCGAACCGCCGCCGACGTAGCCCGATTCCAGCGCCGAGCCCGAGGCCGAGATCAGCGGCATGTCGAGGCGCTTGGCGAGATAACCGACCAGCTTGGTTTTGCCGGTGCCGGCAGGCCCGGTCAGCATCACGTTGAAGGGCTTGTCGATGTTGTGCGAGGCATATTCGTCGCGGTTGCGGATCATGTCTTCCAGGTGCAGCACTTCCTGCTTGATGTCTTCCATGCCGATCAGGTCGTCCATGCTGCCCTTGAGCTTGTCCGGCGTGATCATGGTCGAGCTCGCGCCCATGCCCGGAATGCCGAATTTCAGGCAATAGATGATCAGGCCGATCAGGAGGATCTCGAAGGCGTGGCGCTTGAGGAAGTCGCCGGTGTCGGCGGCGAAGCTGTTGCCTTCGTCGAGCACGGCCTTGTGCGTGGCCAGGAAGTCTTCCTTGGCGATCGAATAGGGAATCGCGTTCTTGAGCAGCACTTCGCGCTCCAGGCTCAGGTGCGACGTGCTCGGCACCTTGACCACGTGCAGTTCGGGCGCGCCCTTGAACTTGAAGACGTAGCGTGGCGACTCGGACAGCGGCTTGGCCACCATCAGGTAGTCGAGCTTGTCTTTCTGCGTGGCCAGGCGCGTGATTTCGGAAATGTCCTGCGAGTGGACGATCGGGCTGGGATCCTGGGGCTTGTCGGCTGACCAGATCGCCACGCCAGCCATTGCGCCCAGCAAAACGGCGGCGGCAATGCGCACATAGACGTTCTTAAAGGCAATCTGGAGTCGGGCAAAGTTGGGCATTATCGGTACTCTACGAATGTATGGTGCGCGTGATGCAACAGTGCAAAAACGGAGGCGGCCTTCCGGGTCGCGCTTGTCGGAATGGCGGCGGCTGGCAGGTCCGCGTGGCGTCGAACAAGTGCCTGTTCGACATGAGTTTGATGCCCAAGGGCAATGGGGATAGGGAGACTATACCCGTAAAAAAAACGGAGAGGTATACGCCTGGCTTAAAATTTTTTGATCGGACGCATAGCTGGAAAAGTTGATAAGCGAAATCGTTGCGAGGCTGTCAAATAAATCAGCATTCTGTCTAGCCAAATCGCTAAAACATTAATCCTGTTTCAACAAAGCCTGGAACCGGGCTTGCCTCCTTGACATGCACCACTTCCGGCCCTGTCGCATTTCTTTAACATGATGCGGACTGATGTACACCGGACTTTTCGCGCCGGCATGCGCGCTCCTTGCTGCGGTTCCTGGCGTGTATTGCACACGCAAGAGGTCTGCAAGAAGTGTGTAACAAGCGGCGAAATGCGCGCGAAACGCGCAGCAGTTTTTGTTATGCTTTTTTGCGGACCCGATGGCAGCGACGGCGCCGGCTGTGTCGCCTTGATACAGCGTTTGTACCGGCAATATCTGCAAGGAAGGGAAGAATCGTGAACAGGTTTTTACTCGCAGTAGTGCTTGGTTTTGTCGTCGGCGGTGCGGCGCAGGCGGCCGTCATCGACCTGACCCCGCCCGGCGCCAACGACGCGGCGCGCATCCA